>NZ_JBHYGG010000027.1:0-22644 GCF_051859125.1 Gemmata sp. | reverse complement strand
CTGGCGCTCAGGGTCCGCCCAGCACCGGCACAACGCACCGCACCGCCGGGTCGGGGTTGCGGCCCCGTTCCGCGGCGTGCTAGAGTCGCCGCGCCACGGAGGGCCAGGCATGCGTTGCGTCGTCACCGGAGCGGCCGGATTCATCGGGTCGCACCTCTGCGATCGACTGTTGGCGGACGGCCACGAGGTCGTCGGCATCGATTGCTTCACCGACTACTACCCCCGTGCGGTGAAGGAGCGGAACCTCGACACGCTCCGCGACCACCGGCGGTTCGAGCTGCGCGAGTTCGACCTGTCCGGGGGCGTCCCGCGGGACGCCGTGGACGGGGCCGAGTACGTGTTCCACCTCGCGGCGATGGCCGGGCTCACCCGGAGCTGGGTCGACTTCGACCTGTACAACCGCCACAACCTCACGGCCACGCACCGGCTCCTGGAGTCGCTCAAGAACTCGCCCACGCTCAAGCGCGTGGTCTACGCGAGCACGTCGTCGGTGTACGGCAAGTACGCCAGCGGCGACGAGGCGCTGCCGACCCGGCCGAGTTCCCCGTACGGCATCACCAAGCTGGCCGGCGAGCAACTGTGCCGCGTGTACGGCGACGAGTTCGGCGTGCCGGCTGTGGTGCTCCGGTTCTTCAGCGTGTACGGCCCGCGGCAGCGGCCCGAGATGGGCTACCACCTGTTCATCGACGCGATCCTCCGCGGCAAGCCGATCAAGCTCACCGGCGACGGGCTCCAGGTCCGCGGCAACACCTACGTGACCGACTGCGTGGACGCGGTCGTGCGGGCCACCGACGCGCTGCCGGGCGAGACGTTCAACCTCGGCGGCGGCGAACTGGTGACCGTGCTGGAGGTGTTCCGCCGGCTGGAGAAGATCATCGGCCGCCGCGCGATCATCGAGCGGCACCCGGCCCGCAAGGGCGACCAGCTCGCGACCGGGGCCGACGTGTCGAAGCTGACCCGGCACGTCGGATGGAAGCCGACGACCAGCATCGACGACGGCCTGGCCCGACAGGTCGAGTGGCAGCGGACGCTGATCGCCAAGCCCGAGGCCTACCCGCACCGGGCCGCGGCGTGACACCGACTCGACACCCCAGTGCTTCCGCACCGGGCTAAACAAGACGGCCCCTCCGGGGCGAAGACACGGTCTTGGTTCTCCGCCCCGGACGGGGCCGGAGTTTTTAGCCCGGTGCGGAAGCACTGGGGTATGCAGGAGGCACGGATGCTCGACTTCCTGAACCGCAACGTGATGCACCCGGTCATGGCGTGGCGCGCCGGGAGCCGGCACCTCGGCCACTACCGCGAGCTGCGGCGCACGCAGTTCGACCCGCCGGAGGTGATCCGGGCGCGGCAGCTCGTCCAGCTGCGGGCGCAGTTGAAGCACGCCTACGACACCGTGCCGTACTACCGCTCGGCGTGGAACTGGGCCGGGGTCCACCCCGACGACGTGCGGGCGCTCGAGGACCTCGACGCGTTCCCGGTGCTCACCAAGGCCGACATCCGGAAGCACGAGCGCGCGCTCATCTCGACCGACTTCGACCCGGCGACGCTGCGGGTGAAGACCACGTCCGGCTCGACCGGCGTCCCGCTCCGCATCTCGATCGACGAGCCCGCCGTGCAGTTCAAGACGGCCTGCACGCTGCGGTCCGACGAGTGGAGCGGGTGGCGGCTCGGGCAGCGGGTCGCGAAGGTGTGGGGGAACCCTGAGTACCGGCACTTCGGGCTCAAGGGCCGGCTCCGGAACTTCTTCTTCGACCGCGCCGTGTACCTCGACACGCTCAACCTCAACGACGCCCGCATCGCCGAGTTCGCGGCCCGCATCCAGCGGCAGCGGCCGGGGCTGATCTTCGGCCACGCGCACTCGCTGTACCTGCTCGCGTGCTCGCTCAAGAAGGCCCGCGTCACCGGCGTGCGGCCCAACGGCATCATCTCGACCGCGATGCTCCTCCACGACTGGCAGCGGGCCGTCATCGAGAAGGTGTTCGACTGCCCGGTGACGAACCGGTACGGGTGCGAGGAGGTGAGCCTCATCGCCAGCGAGTGCGAGGAGCACCGCGGGCTGCACATGAACGCCGACGGCCTGTACGCCGAGGTCGGCGAGGGCGGCAAGCTGGTCCTCACGGACCTCGTGAACCGGGCGATGCCGCTCGTGCGCTACCAGATCGGCGACGTGGTGGTGCCGACGCAGCGGCGCTGCAAGTGCGGCCGCGGGCTCCCGCTCATCGAGAGGGTCGAGGGCCGCGACGCCGACTACGTCCTCACCCCCGCGGGCCAGCTCATCTCCGGCATCTCGCTGACCGAGAACTTCGCGCTGCTCATCCCGGGCACGGCGCAGATGCAGATCGTGCAGGAGTCGCTCTACGAGCTGCGCATCCGGCTCGTGCCCGACGACGAATTCGGCCCCGAGAGCCGCGACAAGATCGGCGCGCTCGTGCGCGAGACGTTCGGCCCGCAGGTGCGGTACGACGTGGAACTGGTGGACGCGATCCCGCAGGAGCCGAGCGGGAAGTACCGGTTCTGCATCTCGAAGGTCGCCCGCGAGCGGCTGGAGGCGATGAGCGCGTGAGCAAGTGACGGAGGCGAGCCGAAGACCCCTCACCCGGCTCGCAAAGCCTCGCCGACCTCTCCCCGTAGGAACGGGGCGAGGTGGGGCTCCCCGGTTGTCCGGCTGGCGCTGCCGGAGGGATAGCCGCGGAGGAGGCCGACCGCCCCACCTCGCCCCGGCTTTGCGGGGAGAGGTCGCGGCGAGTCTTCGAGACGCGGGTGAGGGGTGCTTGACTCTGCGACACCTTACGATGAACCCACCGCTCTGCTCCGTCGTCATGGCCGCGAAGAACTACGCCCGGTTCCTGCCGGAGGCGGTCGAGTCGGTCCTCGCCCAGACGTTCCCCGACTGGGAACTCCTGATCGTCGACGACGGCTCGACCGACGCCACGCCCGCGGCCGTGCGGCCGTTCCTCGCGGACCCGCGGGTCCGGTACTTCCGGTCCGACGCGCTCGGCCAGTCGCGGGCCAAGAACCTCGGCACCCGCCTCAGCCGCGGCGCGTTCGTCGCGTTCCTCGACGCCGACGACGCCTGGGAGCCGACCAAGCTCGCAAAGCAGCTCGCGCTCTTCGACGGGCGGCCCGGGGTCGGCGTCGCGTTCTGCCGCCGGTCGCTGATGGACGAGCAGGGCAAGCCCATCGCCGCGAAGCCCGCACCGGCCCCGCCCCGCGGCCGCGTCCTCGACCGCATGTTCGTCCAGAACTTCGTGTGCTTCTCGTCGGCCGTGGTGCGGCGCGAGGTGCTCAGCCGGGCCGGCGCGTTCGACGTGCAGTGGGACCTCGCGATCGACTTCGACTTGTGGCTCCGCATCGCAAAGCACTGCGAGTTCGACTTCATCGACGAGGAGCTGGTCCGGTACCGCACCGGGCACGGGAACCTGTCGAAGAAGCTCCTCGACCGCGTGGACACCGCCCTGTCCATCATGCACCGGGCCGAGACCCGCTACGGCGCGACCGAGCACGTGCCGCCGGACCGCGCCGCCGAGGCCTACGCGTCGACGTGCCGGACGCTGGGGTACGTGCTGCGGAGCAGCGAGCCGGTCGCGGCGGCGAAGTGGTACGCCCGGGCACTGCGGTGGCCCGCCGGGCGGGTCGCGTCGGCGAAGGGGTTGGTGGCGTGCGCGCTGCGGTTCGCGAGCGGGAAGCGCGAGGCCGGGTCGGCCGAGAACGCGACCGCGAACCGGTGAGGCCGCGGTCCGCTCGCACAGAGCGTTGTTGTTTTGCGGCGGGGTTATGCCCTCTCCCTCGCGGGAGAGGGTGGCCGCGCTTCGCGGCCGGGTGATACCGCCTCGCGTGGATCAGTTGCCCTTGGTGGGGCAGGCATTCGTGCCTGCCTCCGAAGGCGTCCGGAGGCAGGCACGAATGCCTGCCCCACCAGATCGAAACGAATGCATGAGACTCGGTATGAGGGGTGAAGCCTCACGAGTTTGATGGGCTCGACCCCTCACCCGCCGCTCGAAGACTCGCGGCACCCTCTCCCGCAAGGGGAGAGGGCCACGACCACCCAGCGACCTTTGGCGCGGCTCGGTCAACCAAATCGTGGGTCACCCGTCGAACGGGCCGAGCCAGCGGACCACGTCGAGCCGGGCGTGCGGGGTGCCCTGCGGGCCGTCGAGGGCCGCCTGGTAGGCGTCGGCCGCGTCCGGGCCGACCTGGGGCAGCGCGGCGACCGGCACCGCGGGCCACTCGCGGTACACGAGCAGGTCGTCGGGGGTGTCGGCGATCACCAGCCCGGGGACCGGCAGGGCGCGCTGGACGACGTCGTGCAGGCGGTCGCCCCCGGGGCCGCACGGGCACCCGACCACGGTCACCTCGGCGCCCGCCCACGGCCCGTCCCCGACCCACGCCGGCTCGGCGCTCTGGTACGCCTCCGAGACCGCCTGCTCGGCCTGGCCCGGGGTGCGGAACCGCTCGGCGAACATGAGCGCCAGGTCCACCCGGCCGAGCCGCATGTCCAGGTACCCGCGGGTCTCCTCGTAGATCGTGCCGACCACCTCGTCCGGGCCGGTGGCCGAACCCAGGCACGCCTGGAGCACCCCGCCGAACAGCGGCTTGACGACCCGGTGGATCCGCCGGTCGATCTCGACCAGGTCCGCGTCGGTCACCACGCCCAGGAACCGGAGCACGGCCGCGCCCATCGAGTCGCACCCCGGGGGCATGAGCCGGGTCCCGCCGCCCGGCAGCACGTCGATGACCTGGACGGCCTCGTTGGGCACCTTGGCGGCCGCCTCCAGCCGCTCCCGGGCCTTCTTCACGTCGGCCAGTTGGGCGGCCAGCGTCTCCCGCACGGTCTGGTACACGGCCACGACGGCCCGGGACAGCAGCGCCTGGAACCGGGACCGGGGCCACTGCTTGATGGCCTCGCCGAACTCGGCCACGGTCAGCTTCCGGCCGCCCTGGTTGAAGTGGGCGTACTGCGACACCCGCTCGTACCCGCCCTGGGCCTTCGCGTCGAGTTCGACGGCGGCCTTGAGGAACTGGTTGATGAGCCGGTCGATGGTGGTGAGGAACTGGCGGAGCATCTCCTCCGCACCGGCGAGCCGGTACTGCGAGTCGTTGACCAGGGCCGGGACCATCTCGCGGGCCGCGGCGGCGAACGCGGCCCCGGTCTCCTGCACGGTCTTGTTCACCGCCTGCTCGACGGCCGCGGGGGCCTGCTTCAGCGCCGACACGGGCGGCCCGAGGAGCTTCACGAGCCGGTCGAGGGCGACCTTCACCTGGCCCGGCTCGGGGAGCCGCGCCAGCCACCCCCGGGGGGCGAGCTGGTCGGCCGCCTGGGCGATCTGGTCCTCGACCCGGTCCACGGCGAGGTCGGCGGCCAGTTGGAGCCGGCCCTGGACCACCTCGGGGTCGAACTTGAGCTGCGCCCACTTGTCCCGGGCCAGGGTCGGGATCACCTCCCGGGCGCGGGCCGGGTCGGGCGCGGCCCACCGGGACAGGACCGTCTTGGCGACCTTCCGCGTGGTCCGGGCGACCAGCTCGGCCCGGGGCCAGGTGAACCCGTCCATGCCGAACGCCGCGACGGTGGGGCCGGTGGGGGCGGGCACCCCGTCGGCCGGGATGGACCGGATCTCGTCGGCCGTGCGGCCGAGTTCGGTGAACAGGTTCACGCGGATCAGGTCGGCGGCCGCGGCGTAGGGCCGCAGCGCGTCGAGGTTGGGGTTGGCCCGCCGGGGCGGGGCCCCGGGGCCGCCCCCGGGCCCGGCCCGGCCCCGGGGCTCGTTGGCGATGACCGGCGGGGTGTGGGTCGGCAGGGCCGTCAGGGTCGGGGGCGGGAGCTTGAGCCCGGCCGCGTGCGCCCTCGCGACGTAGCACACGGTGAACGGCGGCCCGGGGTCCTCGACGGGCGCGCCCCGGTCGTCGTAGTTCGCGGTGAACGTCGTGTCGGACCGGCCGTAGTGGTTCAGCTCGGTGAGCGTGGCGTGGGCGTTGGCCAGCGCCTGCGGGGGCGTCTTCCCGGGCTCGACCTCGGGCACCAGGAGCACCCCCACGACCTCGGGGCTGTCGTACCCCATCCGCCGGAGCCGGGCCCTCACCGCGTAGGCCACGTCGAGGAACATGCCCCCGCCGGTGCCCCCGCACGCGCCGGCGACGATGTACACCCGGGGCCGGTTGGTCCGCGGCTCCAGGGCGGTCCGGGTCTCGGCGCGGGCCATCGCGTCGGCGGAGACGGCCGCCTCCAGCTCGCTCTGGACCCGGGCCATGAGCGGGCGGAAGTGGTCGAAGAACGCGAGCCGCCCGAACAGCCGCACCCCGCCCGTCTGGAGCCCCCGCGGGATCCGGTAGATGAGCTGCTGGTCGAACCACCCCTCGGTGAGCATCCGGCCGCTCAGCCGCGGCTTGGTGTAGTGGGCGGCCCGGTTCAGCTTGGCGGGGAACACGCCCTCAGGCTTCAACTTCGCCAGGCGGTCGAGCGGGCGGGCGACGGCCGCCTCGTCGAGCGCGTCCTGGTCGGTGTCCACGAACAGGGTGCGGACGACCGGGACCATGTCGGGCGGGCCGTACCGGTCGGCGACGTCGAACTGGAACCGCTGGACGACCCGGAGCCCGGCCTGCCCGATGCCGATGACGAGGGCCGGCCGGAGCGGGCCGGGGCCGGTGACCTCCGGGGGCGGCCCGGCGGCCGGGGCGGTGGTCGCCTCCCCCTCGGCCCGGGGCTCGGGCGTGTCGAGCGGGTTCGCGACCCCGGGGGCGACGAGCCGCGGGAGCGGGCCGGCGGGGGCCGGCCGCGGCGGGTTCGGGACCGGCCCCGACTTCCGCTGGGGCGGGAGGGCCGTCGGGAACTCCGCGGCCGGGACCGGGAGCGGCGCGAACGCGGCCCGGGTCGCCGGGGCCTGGAAGTTCGGGTCCACGTCGAGCAGCGCCCGGACGAACCCGCTGACCGTGGGCCACCGGTCCTCGGGCTTCTTCGCCAGCGCCCGGGCCAGGGCCGGCCGGTCGCCGGGCGGCGACGGCTGGAGGTTCGGCGGCATGTTCAGGTGCTGCATGAGCAACTGGGTCATGCTCGTCCCGTCGAACGGCCGCTGCCCGGTGAGCAGCTCCTGGTACACGCACGCGAGGCTGTACTGGTCGCAGAACCGGGTGACGACCCCGTCGAACGTCTCCGGTGCGGCGTACACCGGGGTGATCCCGCCGGTGACCGTGGCCAGCAGCCCCTCCAGGTCCTTCACCTGCCCGAAGTCGGCCACCTTGACGTGGTTGTAGAGCAGGAACAGGTTCTGGGGCTTGATGTCGAGGTGCTGCAACTGGAACTGGTCGTTGAACAGGTCCAGCACCTCGGCCGACTCGCTCATGTAGAGGAGCAGCTCGTCGCGGGGGATGCCCGGGAGGCCGAGGTTGCGGTACTCGCGGAACCGGTCCCAGAGGTTGCAGTCGGCCAGCTCCATGACGATCATGAGCCGGCCGTCGACGATGTCGTACCGGTCGAGGGCGAGCAGGTACGGGTGCCGGACCTGCTGGACCCGCTTGAGCGCCTTGAGCTCCTGCTCGGCGTAGCGGACGATGTCGTTGTCCTTGCTCCGCATGTCGCCGTGGATGATCTTGATCGCCTTGAAGATCCCGCCCGGCGCCTCGGCCCTCCAGACCTCCCCGAACCCACCGGCCCCGATCTGCTCGATGAGGGTGTACCCGGGGATCGGTTCGGCGTTCGCTTCGATACGGACGGCCATGTGCGGTCGTGCCTTCGCGGAGGTGCGTCGCGGCTGGGGAAATTATAACATAGATTGCACCCCACGAGGGACCGTTCCCGCGGTAAGAACCTGGAATACGGAATGCACTTGCGACGCGGACCGGGCCGGCGTCGGAATCCACGTGCCGGACCGCGCACCGTGTCCTATACTTTGCACAACCATTCGCGGTCTCGCCCGTGAGGGTTCGGCTCTCCCCTCATGACTCGCACTCGCAGGTGAATCGGCCGCACGGCGCAGAGCGTGCGCCGGAGACACACTCGCCCGTTGTCCCTATCAGGGATTGGCCGGTTAACGGGGCGAACCGGCAGCTCGTTCCTCGGACACCCTGTCGCCCGCTTACGGACAGAACATGGGGAAGTCGCTTCCTTCCGCCTCGTCGCTCCCCCCGAAGGACCCGGGGGGTTCGGCGTCCCAGTCGCCGAAGCCGCCCCGCCCGAGCGCCGGGGGCGACTCACTCGCCCTGAGCGGGCCGGTCCCGGCGCTCCCCCCGTTCCGCGTCCCCGACCCGTCGGAGTTGCGCCGGCGGGGGTGGTTCTGGAAGCGGCTCCGCCGGCTGCTCGCCCTGGAGGGGCCGTCGGACGAGCTCCAGGTGACCGTGTTCGGGCCGCTCGAAGTCGTCCCCGGGCAGACGGCCCGGCTCATGGTGAACCTGCACCGCCCCGAGTCGGCCGACAGCGTCCACACCCTGGCCCGCGCGCTCCAGAGCGACGCGGAACTGCTCGGGTCCGGGCCGGTCCTCCGCGACGTGTACCGCGACTCGGAGGTGGCGACGCACGTGGCCGTGTCCGGCGCGGGCGTGGCGAAGTCGCTGGTCACGTTCACCTGGCGGGGCCAGCCGCGGCGGCTCCTGTTCGACCTGCACATCCCCTGGGAGGCCGGGGCCGGCCCGGCGGCCGGCATCGTGTCGGTGGGGTACAACAAGGTGCGGGTCGCGAAGGTCGAGATCAGCCTGACCGTCCTGCGGCGGAAGGGGTAACGGGCCCGCACGATCCGGGGCCGCTCTGTAGCCGGCCTCTGTGAGGCCGGGCCTCGGCGAGTCCCTGAGCACCGGCCTCACAGAGGCCGGCTACAGATGACCGGGGAGCGCTTCTTGACCGAGTACGTTTGCCTGACACTTCTCGCGGAGCCGGGCGAGGCCGAGCCGGCGTTCAAGGCCCGGCTCACGGCGTTCTGGACCCACGTGCTCCGCACCCGGCCCGACGACTACGAGCGGGTGTACGCCGAGGCGACGCGGTTCGCCGCGACCGGCGGCCGCGTGTCGCGCCAGTACATGGTGGAGTGCGACGCGGCGGACGCCGTGGCCGCCCTCGCAACCACCAGCGGCGTCGCGTTCGCCCCGGTGGACCCCGACGACACCTACACCAAGTACGAGGCCGCCTCCCCCGACTGGTTCCAGCTCGACCACTGATCCCGAATCCGTGTGATCGGTAACCGTGGTGCTCTGGTCCGAGCCCGAGCGCCGAGCGAGGGTCAGCGTGAACCCTCGCTCGGCGCTCGGGCTCGGACCATACGAACCCAACAGATCCGGTATGAGCGGTTGGGGCGGCCCGCGCGACAGGGCCGGTGCTCGGGCGCGCCCCCTCGCTGGCGCTCAGGGTTCGCCCAAATCCGCGCGCCGGTTGCGGTTCGTGTGGGGAGCGGGTTTAATACCCCCGCCCCCGGAGCCACGCCCGATGCCCGACGACCGCGACGCCGACGCCACCGACAACGACACGGCCCCCTCCGATCCGACCGCCCAGCCGGACCCCATCGCCGCGGCGCGGGCCGGGTGCCTGAAGCTGTTCGTCGGGTTCCTCATCGCCAACGCCGTCGGGTTCGGCCTCGCGGCATGGGTGGCGCTCACACAGGGGCCGGGGTGGCTCTTGCCCGTGGCGTTCTTCGGCCCCGGTGCGGCGTACCTGCTCGTGTTCGGCGCGACCGCGATCCCGCGGTTCGTCCGCCAGGCCCGCGAGGCGGTCGCCACCGCACCGTCGCCCGAGAGCGCCGCCGCGGTCGCCGCCGGCGAGGGGGTCGAGGCCGGGACCGCCGCCAAGCCCCCCACCGCGAGCCGCGACGCGGGCGACGCCCTCCCGACAGTCACGGTCGCCGGCACGGAGCCCGGAGCGGTCCTGGCGCACCGGCTCAAGCAGGTCGGCGTGCCGTGGGGCTGCCAGTTCGGGTGCCTCGTCGTCGCGGCGGTGTTCTGGAACGGCATCCTCAGTTCGTTCGTCGTGAACGTGATCCGCGGGTGGAACCGCGGGGGCCTTGTTCGGTGGGGCGAGCTGCTGTTCCTGTCGCCGTTCCTCGCGGTCGGCCTCGTGATGATCGGCGCGGCACTCTACACGGGACTGGCGTGGTTCGTGTCGAGTCTCGTCGGGCGGGTCGCGGTCGAGCTCTCCGGCCACCCGCTCGCGCCGGGGGCCGCGGGCCGCGTTCACGTCGCCCAGGCCGGGCTCGTGCCGCTCGGCCGGGTGCGCGTGGGGCTCGTCTGCACCGAGGAGGCGACTTACGTTGCCGGCACGAGTAATTCGACCGCCAAGAAGGAGGTCGAGAAGCACCCGGTGGCGGACCCCGACGCGACCGGCGGCGCGCTGCCGCTGACCGCGGAGTTCACCGTGCCCCGCGGCGCGATGCACACGTTCCACGCCCCGAACAACAAGGTCACCTGGACGGTCCGCGTGACCGGCCGCGCGCTGGGCGTGCTGCCGTACCGGGCCGACTTCGGCTTCACCGTTTCCCCGGAAGACCCATGACCGACGCGCCCGAGGTGCGGCTGGAGTTGGCGGCCCGCGAGCACCCGCCGCGGGGCGAACTCGCGGGCGCGTTCGTGATCGCCGGCGGCCCGCCCGACGGCACCCGGAGCGTCGAGTTCTCGGTGCTGTGGCGCACGTCCGGTAAGGGGACCGAGGACATCGGCGTCGTCCACTACCGGGCGTGGAAGGCGGACGACGGCACGCTCGCGGCGCTGCCGAACCCGAGCACGTTCGCCGTGACGCTGCCGCCGACGCCGTGGAGCTACGACGGCACGCTCGTGAAGGTCCACTGGGTCGCCCGGCTGCGGGTGCGGTGGGGGCTACTGGGCCGGACGCACGAGGTCGTCGAGGACGCCGAGTTCACCCTCGCGCCGCCGGGCCGGTCGTGAGCCGGGTCGGGCGCGAACCGCGGGTGAACCCGTTCTCGACGCGGTTCACGCAGCCCGGCGCGATCCCGTTCCGGTTCGCCGCGGCCGACGGGCGCGCCGCGCTCGTGCCGAAGCTCGAAGCGACGCGCGGCTGGGGTCAGATCGTCGGCCCGCACGGCAGCGGGAAGTCCACGCTTCTCGCGACGCTCCTCCCGGCACTCACCGGGTGGCGCGTGCGGCAGGTAAGGCTCGACACGTCGCACCGCACGCTGCCGCCCGACCTGTTCGACCCGCCCGAGGCGGGTTCGCTGCTGGTGATCGACGGGTTCGAGCAACTCGGCGTGCTGTCGCGGTTCCGGGTGAAGCGGCACTGCCGGCGGCACGGGTGCGGGCTCCTGGTGACGGCGCACCGCTCGGTGGGCCTCCCCGACCTGCACCGCACGAACGCCGCCGCACACGCCGCCGATCTGATCGCGGATCTTCTCCCGCCGGACGGCGAGTGGGTGCTGAACGGCTTCGACATCGCCGCCCGCCTGCGCCGCCACCGCGGGAGCCTGCGGGAAGTGCTGTTCGAACTGTACGACCGCTGGGAGCGCGGACGCTGAGGTTTGGGCGAGCGGGGGGCGTGAGCCCCCCGAGTGCGGGTGCCTCGCGTTGACTCGGGGGGCTCACGCCCCCCGCTCGCCCAAACCCCCGCCCCAAGGTCTACGCGAACACGACGCGGGGGCCGAGGCGGGTCGTCAGGTCTTCGCGGACGCTCGGGGCGAGGAGCGCGCCGGGGAGCGTCAGCCGCTCCAACGCCGGGGTGTCGACCGCGTCCGCCAGCGCGCGAACCGCGGCGTCCGGGATCAGGTCCGCGGCTCGCTCGGCCGAGCCGTAGAGCCGCTCGCTCAGCACTCCGAGCAGCCCGGTCAGGTAGCCCGAGGTGATTGAGATGCGATGCAGGTTCCGCACCCACGGGGCGGCCGCGAGCGCCTCCAGCGCCGGGCCGAACGCGGCCCACGGGATCGGCTCGGTTCCCAGGTGGGTGAACGCTTGCACGGCGTAGCGGAACACCTCATTGATCGCCTGGAGCACCATTCCCTCCGGGCCGCTCGGGGGGCCGATCCGCACGTCGAGTTCTTCGAGCCGCTCCAGGGTGCAGCGCTCGGCGAGGTCGCGGACCGCGGGCGGGCCGAGCCGCCCGGTGAACCGCAGCGACCGGAGGTCCGTCCACACCGGCGACTGAACGAGGAACCGCACCGCGTCGGCGTTCCCGGCGGCGGGCGTCGTGGCGAGCGGGTTGGCCGAGAGCCGCGTCACGGCTGCGAGGTACGGCGACGAGGCCGCGAGCATCGTTGTGTCGGGCAGCAGGTTGTTGAACTGCAACTCCGGGAGCCGCGCCAGGTGGGGGCCGTCGACCCGCTCCCATTCCGCGGGCGTGACCGTCTGGCCGAACGACAGGCGGACCAGAGGCATCGCGTCGCCGAGGTGGTGGAGGACCAGTTCCGGTTCTCGCTCCGGGGTCGTGAACCGGTTGAACACCACTTCCTCGGGGAACCCGCCACTGAACCTCACCGAGACCCCGAAGTCCGCGAGTTGAATTGCGGGGGCGTCCGGGTCGAGAGCGTACGGCCAGTTCGCCGGCCGCGGGTTCTCCTGCACCGCGGACCGGACCCGGCGGGCGATGCGGTCGCGGATCCGGCGGCTCGGGACGTGCGGGACCGGGAGCCCCGCGGCCGCGGCGACCGGCCGCCACCACTCCAGCCAGTGCGCCTCGAACAGTCTGCGTGCCCGCAGGCGGGCCGGGTGGGTCGCGTCCGCGGCCGGCACGGCTTCCGCGCCGATCTGCGAGCGGATGAACTCGGCCCGGGGCGCGTCGCCGGCCTCGTCGAGCGCGTCGGCGCAGGCCAGCCGGACCGTGCGGTCCTCGGGGCTGGCGACGACGGCCCGGTGCAGCGCTTCGAGCGTGGTGGGCATGGGTGGCCCGGCGGTTGAAATTCGAAGCACGAAGTACGGAATCCGAGACAAAACCCAGAGTCCGGTTGCGTCGGGCGGGCACTCGCACTTGCTGCTCTGGCGGGGCAGACATTCGTGTCTGCCTCCGGCCGCCTCGCGAGGCAGGCATTCTTGCCTGCCCCACCCAGCCGCCCAGTCCTTGTTCGGATTTCGTGCTTCGTGCTTCGAATTTACTGCTTCGGCTTCTCCCGCGACTCGGTCGAGCGGTGCGCGCCCGACGCCGCGTTCGGCCGCGGCCCGCCGAGCTGCGCCCGCCGCCGGGCGAGCTTCAGCTTCGGGACCGGCACGTCGTGCTCGTCCTCGATGTCGCCGACGATCTCCTCCAGCACGTCCTCGAGGGTGATGAGCCCGAGGACCGCGCCCTGCGGGTCGCGGACCAGCGCCATCGGCCGGTGCGACTTGCGGAACAGGCGGAAGGCGTTCGCGACCGGCTCGTCCGGGTCCAGGAACGTCGCCGGGTACAGCGCGTCCTCGAGCATGACCGCCCCGGACGTGCTGAACAAGAAGAACAGGTCCTTGGTGTTGACGATGCCGACGATCTTCTCGGGGGTGCCGTCGTACACCGGGAGCCGGGTGTGCGCCCCGAGCCGGGCGACCTCCATCACCTTGTCGGGCGGGCTGTTCACGTCGAGCGCCGCCATCTTGTCGCGGGCGACCATGCAGTCGCGGACCCGCTTGTCGGCGAGCGCGAACACGTTGAGCACCATGTCGGCCGCGTCGGCGTCGATCTCCCCGGCCTCCTCGCTGTCCTCGACCAGCAGCCGCAGCTCGTCGACCGTGTGGACCTCGCCCTCCTCGCCGTTCCCGGCGTACCCGATGCGGCGGAGGAGCCACGAACTCGACCCGTTCATGAGCTGGATCACCGGCCCGGTCAGGCGGGCCACCAGCGCCACCGGCCGGGCGACCCAGATGCCGACCTTCTCGGGCTCCTGGAGCGCCGCCAGCTTCGGCATCTGCTCGCCGAACACGACGTGCATGTAGGTGATGAGGCTCAGCGTCAGCAGCACCGAGATCACCCGGGCCCACTCGTCCGGCAGGCCGGCGACGAGCGGGTGGATGAGCCGGTGGATCGCCGGCTCGCTGACGAACCCCAGCGCCAGGCTGGCGACGGTGATGCCGAGCTGGCACGCGGCGACGCTCCGGTTCATGTCGTCCACGGCGGCCAGCAGGGCGGCCGCGCCGGGCCGGTTCTGGTTCACCAGCTCCTCGACCCGGGTGTGCCGGACCGACACCAGCGCGAACTCCGCGGCCACGAAGAACCCGTTGATCGCGATGAGCACCGGGATCGCGGCGAGGCCGATGCCCAGGAGCGCCCCCTCGGGCGGGGGCGTGGGGCCGTCGCCGGCCGCGAGGAGCGCAAGACCGGTCACCGAACAGGCGAGGAGACACGCGGACAAGGACACCCCCAGGTGAGCGAACACGAACCGCCACCCGGTCATTCTATGCCCCCGGCCCCCACATTCCGCCTCCCGGCCCGGTGCCCGCGGCCGCCCGGCGGTCGTATCCTGACAGCCACCGCCCCGTCCCCTTACGGTCGCACATGCCCATTCCCCTGGTCCGCCCGTGGCGCTCGGTTTGGCTCGCGCGGGCCGTGACCGCCGTCGCCCTGCTCGCCGGCCTCCCGCTCTACCTGCGGATGCCGCTGTGGTGCGACCTGACGCTCTACGACCTCGCGGCCCGCAACGTCCTCACCGGCGGGGTCCACTACCGCGACGTGTTCGACACCAACCTCCCGGGGTTCGTGTGGCTCCTCGCGTGCATCCGGGCCGTGATCGGGTTCGGCGCGTTCGGGCTGCGGTGCGTCGACCTCGCGATCGTGACCGCGGTCGTCGCCCTCATCGACCGCCTCGCGCGGCGCGGCGGCGCGACCCCCGCGAGCCGCTGGTGGGCGGTCGCCGGGGCCGCGCTGCTCTACCCGTTCGCCGTCGAAATGGCCCACTGCCAGCGCGACACCTGGATGGCGCTGCCGGTCCTCGGGGCCGTTCTGTTGCGCTTGAAGCGCGGCGGCGAAGTCGCGCCGGGCGAGCGGTTCTGGCGGGCGGCGCTGGAGGGCGTGCTGTGGGCGCTGGCCGTGTGGATCAAGCCGCACGTCGTGCTGATCGCCGGCCCGGTGTGGCTGGTCACGGCGTGGCGGCTGGCGGGCGACGCGCCCGTTCGGTGGAAGGCGGTCGCCGCCGACCTGCTCGGGAACGTCGCGGGCGGGGCGGTGATCGGGGCCGCCGGGGTCGGGGTGCTCGTCGCCACGGGGACGTGGGGCGAGTTCTGGGAGGTGGTGACGTGGTGGGCCCCGCAGTACGCCGAACTCGGCCGCAGCGAGCGCGCCAACCGCGTGGACCAGGAACTGCACTGGTTCCCGCCGTGGAGCCTGTGGCTCGTGCCGACGCTGCCGCTCGCGCTGCTCTCGGTGCTCGACGCGGTGCCGTGGGTCGGCTTGGCGGCCCCGCTCGCGGCGCGCCCCGGGCCGGTCGGCCGGCTGCTCCCGTGGTGGCTCTGGGACCGCACCGCCGGCCCGGCCGAGCGGTTCGCCCGCGGCACGGTCGCGGTGCTGTGGCTCGTGTGGGCGTTCCAGTCCTTCTACGTCCAGCGCGGGTTCATGTACGTCCACATGGCCGAGACGCTCATCATGTTCGGCCTGTGGGCGATGCACCGGTGGTCGATGCCGTTCGTCGTGCTCGTGTGGCTCGCGCTCACCAGCACCCTGTGGCTCGCCGCCGACGCGAACCCGGACCTGCACGCGCGGCTCATGACGGTGGCGCGCCACGACGGGCTCGGCACCGGCGACGACCCGGACAAGGAGCGGTACCTGGTGCGGCACCCGCTCGCGAACCCGGACCGGATGCGGTGCTGGGCCGCGTGCTGGCGGCCCGACCTGACCGACCACGAGCGGAACGCGCTGTGGGACCAGATCAAGCGCATCCAGGACCACGAGGCGTCGCCGGGGTGGGTCGAACTCGAAGAGGTGGCCGCCTTCCTGCGGGCGAAGGGCGTGAAGGACGGCGAACTGCTCGCGTGGCACGACTCGCCGCACGCGCTGTACCTGACGATGAACCTGAAGCCCGGCATCCGGTACATGCACACGAACACGGCCGTGTCGATCGGGCCGGACGCGCAGAACCGCGTGATGTGGGAACTGGGCCAGCGCGAGGGGGCGGCGCGGTACGCGGTGAGCGACCTGAAGTGGGCGAACCTGGGCCGCGACCCCGAGAAGGACGCCGAGCGGCTCGGGCCGCCGGCGAGCGCCACCGACCTGCTCCCCGCGGGGCTGCTGCCGTGGCACCGGCGGGTGTTCCCGTTCAACCAGAAGACCGTGTTCCGCTCGGGCGGCGGCCACGGCCGCTACGTCGTCCACGAGCTGTCCGGGGCACTCGGCGACCTGCCGCCGCCCCAAGAATGACGGCGGGCCCGGGGCGCGAGGACCAGGGGTCCTCGGGCGCCGGCCTCCGGTCCCTCGCGCCCCCGGCCCGCCAGCGGGTCACGCGGTGCCGAGTTCGGCGAGGAGCGTGGCGGCCTTGTTCGCGTCGGCGACGCTGTCGAACGTGGCGTACCCGACGAACCGCCCGCCGATCACCGACATGACGAGCCCGTGCAGGTTGATGCCGGCCATCTCCCAGGCCTGCGTGAGCCGCCCGCCCAGGCCGCTCTTGTCGTCCCCCTCGACCCGCATCACGATCGGCTCGGCCACCTCGTGCAGCCCGGCCGTCTTGGCGGCCGCGATCTCGGCGCTCGTCTTGAGCGGCGCGACGTACAGGTCGCCCATGCCGGCCTTGCCCGCCGACCGCTGACTGTACACGTACTCCAGGTGCGCGCCGGCCTCGGCGAGCGGCTTCAGCTTGGCGGAGATGCCGCCCGGCTTGTCCTCGACCTCGGCGTGGTAGACGTGGACGCGCTGCATCTTGAAGCTCATCGGAGTACCTCCTACGTGGGGCCGCGAACCCGGTGTCGCGTGTTACAGTTCGCCAACGCGAATGATATACCTGTGGCGATAGGGTTTGCAACCGGGTACGTTCGGGGAACACGGTGCGCGGGGTGGCCACACCGCAAAGGTGACCGGGCGAACCCTGAGCGCCAGCGAGGGGGTGCGCCTCACCCCCTCGCTGGCGCTCAGGGTTCGCCGAACGCCGTCGCTCCGCACTCCCGGTTCCCCTGCCCGCTCCGCTGCCGAGGTCCGCATGGTTCGTTTCGCTCCGGTTGTCACCGCACTGTCACTCGCGCTCGGCGTCGCCGCGACGCCCACCACCCCCGCGGTGCAGCCCGCGAAGGGGGCCGGCGGCGCGACGCTCTACTTCAACGCTGCGGTCCACACCGGCACCGGCGACAGGCCGATCGAAAACGGCTACGTGCTGGTGAAGGGCGGGAAGATCGAGGCGGTCGGGAGCGGCAAGCCCGACGCGGCCGCGGAGTCGCAAGTCGATCTCAAGGGCGCGGTGGTCATCCCCGGTATGGTGGACACGCACTCGCACATCGGCCTGTGGAGCCGGCCGAACGTGCCCGGCAACTCGGACGGCAACGAGATGAGCGGGCCGGTGCAGTCCGGGGTGCGGGCCATCGACGCCATCAACCCCGACGACCCCGGCATTCGCATGGCCACCGCCGGCGGCATCACCACGGCGAACATCATGCCCGGGTCCGGGAACGTCATCGGCGGCGAGACGCTGTACGTCAAGCTCCGCGGCGGGTCGGTCGAGGCGATGCGCGTGACGGGCCGGCTCCCGAACGGCACCGAGGTCCTCGGCGGGCTCAAGATGGCCAACGGCGAGAACCCCAAGGGGTACGGCAAGAACCGGCAACAAGCTCCGTTCACGCGGATGAAGGTCGCGGCGCTCCAGCGCGAGACGTTCCAGAAGGCGAAGGAGTACAAGGCCAAGCTCGACGCCGGCACGAAGGTCGACCGCGACGTGGCACTCGAACCGCTCGTCGAGGTGCTGGAGCGCAAGCGCACGGTCCACTTCCACTGCCACCGGGCCGACGACATCCTCACCGCCGTGCGCATCGCCGAGGAGTTCGGCTTCGAGCTGGTGCTGCAACACGCCACCGAGGGCTACCGCGTCGCGGACGTGCTCGCCAAGAAGAAGATCCCGGCGTCGCTCACGCTCATCGACTCCCCCGGCGGCAAGGCCGAAACCATCGGCCTGCTCGAGGAGAACGCCGCCGCACTGGAGAAGGCCGGCGTCACGGTCGCGATCAACACCGACGACAGCGTCACCGAGTCGCGGTTCTTCCTGTACACCGGGTCGATCGCGGTCCGCGGCGGGCTCCCCGAGGCGGCCGCGCTCAAGGCGATGACGCTCACCCCCGCTCGCCTCATGCACCTCGACCACCGCATCGGCTCGCTCGAGAAGGGGAAGGACGCCGACTTCGTTGTCCTGAGCGGCGCGCCGTTCTCAACGTACACCCGCGTGAAGCAGACGTTCATCGAGGGCAAGAAGGTGTTCGACGAGGACACCGACCGCGGCTACCGCGACGGCGGGTTCGCGCTGGCGGCCGGCGAGAAGCTCCCGGAGCGTGCCGCCGCGCCGCCGCTCGGGCGGTTCGCCGAGGACCTCGTGTTCCGCACCTTCGACGGCACCACCGACTCCGGCAAGGGGGTCACCGCGGTCCTGGCCGACGAGCTGCACACGGCGACGGGGGCCGTGATCACGAAGGGCGTCGTCGTCATCAAGGACGGGAAGGTGCTGCACGTCGGCCTCGCGACCGGGGTGGAGTTGAAGAACGTCACGACCCTGAAGGCGAAGCACGTCACGCCGGGGCTCATCGACCCGTACTGTGTCGCCGGGCTCACCGGCGCGTGGAACATCCCGGCCGACCAGGACCAGGACGAACTCAGCGACCCCAATCAAGCCGACCTGCGAGTCTACGACGGCTTCAACCCCCGCGAGCCGCTGCTCGACTTCCTCCAGGCCAACGGCGTCACGGTCGTCCACACCACCCCGGGAAGGCAGAACGTGATCGCGGGGCAGTCGGGCGTGTTCCGCACCGACGGTGCGACGGTCGAGACCGCCGCGCTCAAGCCCGTCGCGGCGCTGGTGGTGAACCTCGGCGAGGCGCCCAAGGAGGCGTACAAGGGCAAGGGGCCGGGCACCCGCATGGGCACCGCCGCACTCGTTCGCAAGGCGTTCGCCGAGGCCGATGCGTACCGCAAGAAGAAGGACGCGCCCCGCAACGCCAAGCACGACGCGCTCGCCGCGGCACTCGACGGCACGGTGCCGGTGTACTTCGCGGCGCACCGGAAGGACGACATCCAGACGGCGCTGCGGATCGCGGCCGAGTTCAAGCTCAAGCCGGTGATCGCACTCGGCACCGAGGCGTACCGCATGACCGACGAGTTGAAGGCGGCCGGCGTGACGGTCGTGGTCCACCCGACGATGCAGCGGGCCGGGTCGAGCATGGAGACGCTGAACACGTTCACCGGCAACGCGGCGGCGCTGCGGGCCGCGGGCGTGCCGGTCGCGATCGGCACCAGCTTCGAGGGGTACGTCCCGAAGGTGCGGGTGCTGCGGCACGAGGTCGCGATGGCCGCGGGCCGCGGCGGGCTCGACCCGGAACTGGCTCTCAAGGCCGTCACCCTCGACGCCGCGAAGCTCCTCGGCATCGACAAGGACCACGGCAGCATCGAGAAGGGCAAGGTCGCCGATCTGGTTCTCTACGACGGCGACCCGTTCGAGCACGCGACGCACGTCACGCAGACGATCATGGCCGGCCGCGTCGTGTACAACCGCGACGACTACCTGAGGCTGCCGTTCGAGCGCCGCATCCTCCCGCTGCTCGCCGGCGGCCCCGGCGCGGGGTGCTGCCTGAGCGGGTGGTAGCGCGTTCCCTTCGAGCCACGGGGCTTGCCCCCGTGGTGCCGGGAAGCGCGGAACACCACGGGGGCAAGCCCCGTGGCTCGAAAGTCACAACGACACGCACGCGCCCCACGGGCGTCCCGCCCTACCCCGACGCCGCAATTCCTCGCCCCGCCCGCAATCGCGCGGGGGTGGGGGTGAAAGAATCATGAGCCCGACCCACGGAGCGTTGCGGGCCCCGCCGCCGGGGAGTACCCTTGGGGGTGGGATTCTGCCAACATTCGGACCGCGGTCCCGTTCCATCCTTGCCCTCATCCCGCCCGGCGGGCCATCTTTGCCGAACGGCGACCGGCGACCACGACCGAAACGAGGAGTTCATGGCCATACCTCTCACCTGCCCCGGGTGCCACATCGTGTTCGACGTGCCCGACGAACTGGTCGGCAAGACGATCCGCTGCACCACGTGCGCCACGCAAATGACCGTCGCGGCGCTCACCGGGGCGGCGAAGAAGCCGTTCGGGTGGGCGTCGAAGTCCGGCGAGGCGCCGCCGGCCGCGCCGGCGCCGATGGCGACCGGGGAAGTGCTCCCGGACGACGAGCCCGTGACGCCCGCGGCCGCCAAGACCGCTCCCGCCCCCGCGAAAGCCAAGCCGCGCAAGTCCGTGTTCGACGACCCGGGCGAGGACGCGACCGACGACGAGCCGCCCGCGAAGGCCAAGAGTGAGCCCGAGAAGAAGGCGAAGGTCGCCGCTGCGGCCACGACCGCGGCGGGCTTCAAGGGCGGCAAGCCGGCGGCGAAGAAGAAGGGCGACACCTGGAAGGAAGCGGAAGAGGACGATGACGACGATGACGACGACAAGCCGAAGAAAAAGAAGAAGGGCGGGGCGGCCGGGCCGCCGGTCGCGCTGATCGCCGGGGGCGTCGTCGCGCTGCTGGCCATCGTCGGCCTCGCCGCGTGGCTCCTGATGGGCAACTCGAAGAAGCCCGACACCGCGGGCACCTCTGGCGGCTCGACCCCGGCGAACACGACACCGGTCGGGAGCCCGCCGACCGCCCCGGCCGGGAGCCCGCTCGCGACCGCCACGTGGCAGCCGGTCAAGATCGGCACCTTCGCGTGCGAGATGCCCGGCACCCCGAGCCAGCGGAACGAAATGAGCCCCGGCGGCGTCAACGTTCAATTGCAGATGCTGGAGGGGCCGGCCAAGGACTACGCCTTCTTCGTCACCACCGTCCCGCTCCCGGCGAGCATACCGCCGAGCATGGTGCCCAAGCTGCTCAACGACGCCGCAAACGGGGCCGAGCAGGGCATGACCCGGGGCGGCGGGTTCGGCGGGGGCGGGTTCGGCCGCTCCAACGTGATCCGCGTCTCGTCGAAGACCGACATCACGCAGGACGGCCTCCCGGGCAAGGAACTGCAATTGTCCGGTACGGCCGGCAACGAGGCGAAGGGGGGCGTGGTCCGGATCGTCCTGGCCGGGCGCGAGATGCACATGTTCGGCGCGGCCGGCGACAACCGCGGCGCGCTCCAGCCCCACATCCAGCGGTTCATGGCGTCGGTGAAGCTCACGAAGCCGTCGACCGACCCGGGCGGCGTCGCCATCGGTCAGCCGTCGCGGCCGCCGGTCGGCCAGCCGCCGGTTCCGCAACCGCCCAGCGGCCAGCCCCCGATCGGCCAGCCCCCGATCGGCCAGCCGCCGGTGACCAACCCGCCCGTGCCGCCGGTGCCGCCCGTGGCCCCGAACGGGGAGGTCGTCGGCAACCTGAAGGCGAAGCTCGGCAACCCGTTCTTCGCCGGGGCGTTCGACACCGAGAAGAAGGAGCTGCTCGTCGTCACCCTCCGCACGCTCCAGGGAGTGCGGCAGGCCGGCGCGATCCAGCGGTACAGCTACCCGGACTTCAAGTTCATCGCGAGCGTGAACATCGCGAGCGTCGGCACCCGTGCGGCCGTCGATTCCGAGAAGGGGCTGCTGTACGTCACCACCGCGGGCGGCCCGTCCGCGAGCCTGGCCGTCCTCGCCCAGAACCAGTTCGACCGGAACGCTTACCAGGGCGACGTCGCGGTCTACGACCTGGCCCAGCTCCGCGGCGACAAGCTCGACGCGAAGACCGACCTGAAACCGGTCGCCACGATCCCGGTCAGCAAGGTGATCCGCGACATCTCCCTGTCGGCCGACGGCAAGTCGCTGTTCGTCCTCGCGAACTCGACGCTCGGCAAGCTCCCCCGGTCGCAGGTGCTCCAGGTCAACACCGGGGACCGCAAGGTGGCCAAGACCATCGACCTGCCGACGCCGGGGTGGGACATGGTCGCGTCGCCGGACGGCCAGAAGCTGTTCGTCACGGGGCTCGCGCTCGGCGCGACCGTGCCCCCGCTCATGGTCATCGACCTGACCACGGTGACGCTCGCCCCGCCGCTCACGCTGCCCCGGGCCGCGTACAACGTCGCCGTCGCGAAGGACGGCCGCGTCCTCGCCAGCACCATCCCCCCGGCGGGCGGCGGGGGCGGGGTGTTCGGCGGCGTGCCGCCCGTTCCGGGGGGCGGGATCGGCGGCCCGGCCAACGCCTGCGAGCTGAACGCGATCGACGCGAAGGGCGACCGGGCGGAGGTGCTGCGGCCCGGCCTGGCGGGCGTGTCGAACAGCGGCTACGTCGGGTTCACCCCGGACGGCAAGTACCTGATCTGCTCCTCGCACCACCCGCTCGCGACCGGGGCCGGGGTGGACGTGTACGAGACGTCGGACAAGTTCCTCGGCGACAAGAAGGTCGCGTCGGTGAAGAAGGCCGGCGAGGCGCACCTGGGCGGCACGTTCCTGGTCTCGCCCGACGGCGAGTACGCCGTGTTCCACAACGGGGCGGTGCTGAAGCTCGACGACCTCGGCAGCACCCCGGCCCCCGCGCCGGGCGGCGTCGGCGGCATCGGCGGCGTCGGCGGCGTCGGCGGGTTCCCACTGCCCGGGAAGTGATACCGGATCTGTGGGATTGGTACGGGTCCGAGCCCGAGCGCCGAGCGAGGGTCAGCGTGAACCCTCGCTCGGCG
>NZ_JBHYGG010000026.1:0-22647 GCF_051859125.1 Gemmata sp. | reverse complement strand
GTCCTCGCGAAGGTGAGCCTCCGGTCGCTGACGCTCCCGGCTCGCCAAGATCTCCTGATCGCCGATCGCCCCATCCACCTCTCGCCCTGCCCCCCCTCCAGTCGCGGTTGCGGCCGCCGGACGCTTGTGGTTAGAGTGTGCAACCCCTGCACATCCTCACCCACTCGATGGACCGAGCGGCCATGGCTGACCCTGAAAAGACCGAGGGCTCCCGCGGGCAGTCGCTGCCCTGGATCGTCCTCTCCGGGATCGTGGGCGTCTTCGCCGTTTCGCCCGCGTCGCACGGCCCGACTCCCGCGAAGGACGCGCCCAAGGTCGCGGCCAAGGCCGACGCGCCCGAGCGCGCCGTGCGGACCGTCAACACCGACCCGCTCCTGAAGCCCATCGAGGACTTCCACTCGACCCGCTCCCGCGAGGACAAGGAGAACCACTGGAGCCCCGAGGACCTCTCGAAGGAGATCCACGGGTACCGGACCGAGTTCGTCATCGCCACCGTGCCGGACCCGATCGACTCGCCGTTCGGGTACGCCTTCGACCAGGTCGTGGACGCGATCCAGCGGGGCGTGCAGGAGAAGCACGGGTACGTTCTCGACCGGGCGTGGCTCCCGTGGGAGGCGGACCGCAAGCCGCGGACCCCGGAGCCGGGCAAGGACCCGCCCCCGCCGATCCGCGACACCACCCCGGGGGTGCTGCTGTTCCGCCACGGCAAGGACGCGACCCGCGGGGTGCCGGGGGCCGGCCTGTGCGTCGTGTTCCTGGTCGGCGAGACCCCCGTGGGCGGCATCCACAAGCTCGCGTTCAGCCGGTGCCTGAAGCTGATCGCGCAGTCCGGCACCCTCGCCGACGGCCCGGTCCGGGTGATCGGGCCGTACTTCACCGGGTCGCAGACGTCGCTCCAGTTCGCGCTGGACGACTGGCTCCGCGGGTCCGACGCGGGGTCGTGGTGGTGCCCGCACAAGAACGCCCGGTTCAGCGTGATCGTCCCGAACGCCTCGGGGATGAGGACCAAGGACTTCTTCCGCGAGTCGTGGAGCGCCCAGCGGCTCGAGATCAGCTCCACGGTGATCCCGGCGCGGGTCCAGCTCAACGCGGTGCTGCACTTCCTCGCGGGCCGGGACGCGGCCCGGTCGGGCGACACGATCGCGGCCAAGGCGACCGAACGCATCCCCGGCCGGGTCGCCATCCTGACCGAGTCGAACACCGGGTTCGGGAAGTCGATCGCGGCCGTCGGGAGCCAGGACGACATCACCGTGCTGCGGTTCCCGATGCACGTGTCGCGGCTGAAGTCGGAGTACGCGCAGTTGTTCCGCAAGCAGGACCAGCAGGCCGGGCTCCCGGCGACGGCGACCATCGCGGCGAGCGGGTTCGAGGACGCCGGCGGGGTGGCCGAGGGGGTGCCGGCGCAGGGCGGGGCGGCGACCGTCGCGGCCAACAACGCGGTGCTCGAGAGCATCCTCTCGACCATCTCCCGGGAGCGGTTCCGGTACGTCGGGGTGCTGGCCACCGACACCCGCGACAAGCTGTTCCTGATCCGCCTGATCCGCGAGTTCTGCCCGGACGTGCAGGTGTTCGTCACCCAGGCCGACCTGCTCCTGGCGCACCCGGACTACCTGTACCACATGAAGAGCGTGATCGTCGGGTCGACGTACCCGCTGTACCCGCCGGGGCAGAAGTGGTCGAACCCGGACGCGTCCGAGCGGATGCTCGTGTCCAGCGCCGCGGCCCAGGGGTACTACAACGCGACCCTGGCGACGTTCGGGCTGCACGACAAGATGCTCGAGTACGGCCCGCCCGGGTTCGCGGCCGGCCCGGGCGTGCCCAACGACCGCCCGCCGGTGTGGGTGAGCATGATCGCCCCGAGCGGCGCGTTCGTCCCGCTCCAGGTGTTCACCGGGTACGAGGACCCGAACGGGTACGTGCTGCGGAAGCCCGGCGGGGGCACGGCCCCGGGGCCCAACGGCCTGGAGTACCCCGGGGCGCTGTACCTCGTGGGCCTGGGGCTCGCGGTGCTCTGGGCGTTCATCGCGTACAAGTGCTGGCGGGCCGAGGGGGTGTGGGGCGTGGGCTCGGGGGTCGCCGGCCCGGCCTCGGCCGTGGGCGTGTTCCGCACGGTGCTGCTCGGCTCGCAGATGCTGTTCTCGGTCGCGCTGCTGGCCCTCGTGTCGGCCCGGGTCGAGCACACCGGGTACCGCTCGGGCGAGGACCTCGCGGCGCTCGGGACCGTGGCGGTCGTGTGGGTCGGGTTCCTGGCGACGGCGCTGCGGGGCGTGTCGCTGAAGCGGCCCGCGGCCGGCCCGGGCGCGCGGAGCTGGCGGTGGGACGCGCTGAACCTCGCCATCATCGTGTGCCTGCTGGGCGTCTCGGCCGCGTTCCTCGACCGGTTCTGGACCGTGAGCGACCGGGCGCACCGGGCGCTGTTCTTCGCCCGGGCCGTGGACCTCGCGTCCGGCGTGTCGCCGCTGATCCCGCTGTTCCTGATGTGCGCCGCGGCCTCGGCCGGCGCGTACTTCCAGCTCGAGCGCCGCGACCTGGCCCGCCGGTCCCGGGTGCCGTCCCCGTTCCCGTCCGACGCCGAGCGGGTGTTCGACCCGCTCACGGACCAGGACCGGCGGCTCAAGGTCGAGCTCACCCCGGGCCGGTTCTGGCGGCGGCACCGGCTCGAACTCACGGCCCTGTTCGCGGGGCTGGCGGTGATCGGCTCGACCCTCTGGCGGCACTCGCTCCCGACCGTCGAGGGGGCCGGGTGGGACGTGCTGTTCGGCGTCGGGTTCATGGGGCTGTACGTGTTCGTCGCCCTCACCGTGTTCCAGATGATCGCCCTGTGGGGGCAGACGAAGGCGCTGCTCGCGACGATGGCGCGGATGCCGCTGATGCGGGTGTTCGCGCGGCTCCCGGCCCGGGTGGCGGGGGTCATCACAAAGCACCTGTACAGCCGGTCGGCGCAGCCGCTGATGCTGGAGATCACGGTCCACCAGTTGCGGGCCGCGGCCGACGCGGTGGCCGCCGACCCGGCCGCCCCCGAGGGGCTCCGGGCGCTGGTGCCCGCGGCCGCCGACGCCGAGCGGCACCTGGGGGCGTTCGCGAACCCGGCCCGCGGCCGGCCGGGGAACCCGGCGGTCGAGGTCGCGCTCCGCGAGCTGCTCTCGGGCGCGGCCGCGACGGGGCTGGCGGCGCTGTCCCCGCGGTGGGCCGGGCTGTCGACCGACGAGGCGTTCGGCGCGGCCCCCGGGGCCGCGGCCGCCGGCGAGCCCGCGTGGGTGCCCCGGGTGGAGGAGCTGGTCGCCACGCAGGTGGTGAACTACCTCGCGCAGTTCTTCATCCAGTTGCGGAGCCTGATGCTGGCCGTGATGGTGTGCTCGTCGCTGCTGCTGGTCGCCGCGACCTCGTACCCGTTCCACCCCGAGCGGCTGCTGCTCGTGTTCCTGCTCGGGCTGGTGGGGGCGGGCGTCGCGGCGGTCGCGTACATCTTCCTGGACATGAGCCGCGACGAGGCGGTGAGCCGGATCGCGAGGTCGAACGGCCGGTTCTCCCTCGACTCGGGGTTCCTGGGGTCGTTCATGACCTACGTGGTGCCGACGCTGGGCATCCTCGCGGCGCAACTGTCGGGCTCGTTCCGGTGGGCGCTGGAGCCGATCCTCCGCGTGGTGAAGTAAGGCTGTTCGCCGGAGGGCCGGCCACTTCGCCGAGCACCGGGCGCGCGAACGTCCCGGGGGCGCTCGGCAGGCCGGCACCCTCACCCGCGACTCGAAGACTCGTCGCGACCTCTCCCCCCGGACCGGGGGAGAGGTGGGGCGTGCCGGCCCCCTCCTCGCTCACCCACCCGCACAGCGACAACGAAGCGCGGGTGCCCCACCTCGCCCCCCGTCTGGGGGGAGAGGTCGCCGCCGGGCTTTGACGGCGGCGGGTGAGGGGCACCACGCGCAGAGACCACCGGCAACGCGAGCCGCGCCGGAGCCCGCGAAGCTCACAACCACTCCCCCGCCGGTCGTTACCCGGACTGAAAATCTCATCCCCCCGGGCGGAAAACCCACCCCGCCGGCCCCGCACCGTGCGGGGCGCGGCTATGAATGAGGCGGTCCCGCTGCGCGCCCTCGCCCGGAGCACGCGATGCCCGCCCCGACCCCCGCCCCCGACGCGGCCGCCCCCCGGGCCCTCGGCCCGTACGTGCTCCTGGAGCCCATCGGCGAGGGCGGCATGGGGGCGGTGTTCAAGGCCCGGCACGCCCGGCTTGGCCGCCTGGCCGCCGTGAAGGTGATCCGCACCGGGCACCTCGGCACGAAGAACGCGGTGCGGCGGTTCGTCCGCGAGCTGCGGGCCGTCGCCCGGCTCGACCACCCGCTCATCGTCCGCGCGTTCGACGCGGGCGAGGACCGGGGCGAGCACTACCTGGCGATGGAGTACGTCGACGGCGAGGACCTGTCCCGCGCCGTCGCCCGGACCGGGCCGCTCGGGGTCGCCGAGGCGTGCCGGGTCGCGTTCCAGGTCACCCTCGCGCTCCAGCACCTGTACGAGTCCGGCATCACGCACCGCGACCTGAAGCCCACGAACCTGCTCCGGGACCGCGCCACCGGGCAGGTGAAGGTACTCGACCTCGGCCTGGCCCGGGTGGCCCCCGAGATGCGCGGCGGGGACGAGAGCGGCACCATGACGCAGGTCGGGGCGGTCCTCGGCACCCCCGACTACATGGCCCCCGAGCAGGCGCTCGACTCGACGAAGACGGACATCCGGTCCGACCTGTACTCGCTCGGGTGCGTGCTCTTCTTCCTCCTCACCGGCCGGCCCCCGTTCCCGGGCGGCACGGCCGTCTCGAAGATGCTCCGGCACCACGACGAGGTGCCGCCGGGCGTGGCCGAACTGCGGCCCGGGGTGCCGCCGGAGGTCGCGGCGATCGCCGCGAAGTTGCTGGCGAAGAGCCCCGCGGCCCGCTACCAAACGCCGGCCGAGTTGATGCAAGCCATTGTGGCGCTCGGCAGCGTGCCCCCGGCCCCGGCCCCGGCCCCCGCGGACGCGGCCCGCACCGCGACCGAGGCGACGGAAGTTCTCGAGGGCGCCCCCGGCGACTGGAGGGCGGAACTGGGCAGCGCGGTGGGCGGCTCGGCGGCGCTCGCTGCCCCGGCCCGGCTCGCGCCGCCGCTCCCGGCGGCCCGGGGGCCGGTGGCGTTCGCGCTCGCGGGCGCGGCGGCCACCGTGGCGATTGCGGCGCTCGTGACCTTCGGGACCGGGCGGGGCGGCCCGCTCGCCCCGGCCGACGGCCCCAACCCCGGGGCCGCGCAGAAGGCGGCCGGGGCGGCCCGGGCGCGCGCCGAGGCGTTCGCCGCGTACCGCCAGGGGCTGGGCACGCCCGCGGCGGTCGAGGCCGCCGACCGCTTGAAGCAGCTCCCGTCCCCGCTCGACGCGGTCCGGCGGCCGGCGGGCGACGGTCCCGCCGCGGTCCTCGGCCAGCCGGGCGCGTTCCACGCCGGCGCGGTCAATCACCTCGCCCTGTCCCGCGACGGGAAGACCCTCGTCTCGGGCGGGTGGGACCGCACGGTCCGCGTGTGGGACGCGGCGACCCTCAGGCCGCGGCGCGTCCTGCGGGGCCACGCGGACCCGGTCCACTCCGTCGCGGTGTCGCCCGACGGCACCCGGGTCCTCGGCGCGTCGGCGTTCGAGGCGTGGCACGGGGGGGCCGGGTTCGAGCGGGCCGCCCGGGTGTGGGACGCCGGGACCGGCACCGAGGTGGTCGCGGCCGGCCACGACCGCGGCGGGTGGGCGCTGTCCGGGGCCGTCACCGACAAGGGGCTCGTGCTCCTCGGCCGGTACGCCGCGCTCGACCTGTGGAACGTCGACCGGGACGAGCGGGTGTGGTCGCAGACCGACCCCGGCATGGACTGGGCGGGCGCCACGGTCCTGTCGCCGGACGGCAACCGCGTCTTCACGGGCGGCAACTACAAGAACCAGGTGCGGGTCTGGGACCGCGCGACGGGAAACGTGCTCCACCGGTTCGACGGGCACTCCGGGGCGGTCGTCCGGCTCGCCGCGCACCCAGACAACGCCCGCCTCGCGTCGGTCGGCGGCGACGACTCCGTGCGGGTGTGGGACTACACGGCCGGCAAGGCGCTCAGGGCGGTCCCGGTCGCCGGCGCGCGGCCGCGGGGGGTCGCGTGGACCCCGGACGGGGCCGCGCTGGTCGTGGGGGCCGACGACGGCACGGTGCGGTGGTACGACCCCGAGAGCAACGCGGAACTCCGCCGCGGCACCGGCCACGTCGGGTCGGTCACGGCGGTGGCCGCCGGGGGCGGCGCGGTGTTCACCTCCGGCGAGGACGGCACCGTTCGCAAGTGGGACCCCGGCACCGCGCGGGAACTCACGGCCGCGCGGCCGAGCCACCCGGCCGTGCGGATCGCGTTCACCGACGACGACCGGGCGCTGCGGGTGCTCCCGCGGTTGGGCAAGCCGTTCGCCCTCGCGGTCCCCGGCGGGGACGCGACCGGCCCGACCTGGACCGGCCCGGACGTGCTCCCGCTCTCGCTCGCGGCGAACGGGAGCGCCGTCGTCGGGCGGACGCCGGAGGGGAAGCCGGTCGCGGGCGACCTCGCGACCGGCGCGGCCGCCGTTCCGGGGAAGTGGCCCGACGGGAGCCCCACCGTCGTCGCACTCGGGCCGGACGGGAAGCGGGGGCTCGCCGCCGGCAAGGGCGTGAGCTGGACCGACGTGGAATCGGGCACCGTGATTCACCGACTCGAAGGGCCGGAGGGCGAGCCGTGCGCCGGGGCCGTGGCCGACGACGCGCGGCTCGCGGCCGTTGCGACCCGCGACGGGACCGTAGCGGTGTGGAACCTCGCCGACGGGAAGCTGGCGCGGGCGGCCGCGGTCGGGAAGGGCGAGGTGCGGGCGCTCCTGTTCGGCCCGGACGGCCGCAGGGTGTACGGGGTCGGCCCCGGCGGGACCGCGTGGGCGCTCGAAACGCACGGCACGGCGGAGCCCGAGGTGTGGCACCCGCACGACGCGCCGGCTCGGTGCGCCGCGGTCGCGGCCGACGGGGGCCGGGTGGCGACGGCGACGAACGACGGCGAGATCGCGGTCCGCGTGGCCGGCGTCGCCCGGCTCCGGTTGCTGAAGGCTCCGCTCCCCGTAACGGCGCTCGCGTTCTCGGTGGACGGCCGGCTGCTGGCCGCGGCGCTGGCCGACGGGACGGTCGCCCTGTTCCGCGTCGGCCCGTGATACCGAATCGCGTGGATCAGTTGCCCCACCAGATAGAAACGAATGCATGAGATTTGGTACGACCCGGCCCAGCGGGGCTCACGCCCCGCCCTCGGACGCGGCCGGCGCCGCGAACCCGAGCAGCTTCTCGCGGAACCGGACCACCGCGCCGACCACGAACACCGCCGGGCCGGTGACCGCGGCGGCGGCCACCGCGTCGCCGATGCCGGCGACCGTGGACACGCACACCCTCTGCCGCGGGAGCGTGCCGGCCTCGACCACGGCGGCGGGGGTGTCCGGGGCGAGCCCGCTCGCGGCGAGCCGGGCCGCGATCTTGGCGACGTGCCGCACGGCCATGTAGAACACCACCCCGGGCAGCCGCGCGAGCGCGTCCCAGTCGAGGGTGCAGTCGGGCGAGTCCGGGTCGTGGTGCCCGGTGACGAGCGCGACGGCCTGGCCCGCGTCGCGGTGCGTGAGCGGGATGCCGGCCGCCGCGAGCGCGCCGACCGCGGACGTGACCCCCGGGACGATCGCGAACGGCACCCCGGCCGCGGCGAGCACCTCGGCCTCCTCGCCGCCCCGGCCGAAGACGCACGGGTCGCCGCACTTGAGCCGGCACACCGACCGGCCCAGCCGCGCGTACCGGACCAGCGCCTCGTTGATGTGCTCCTGCCGGGTCGAGCCGACGCAGTACCCGCGCTTGCCCACGGAGACGACCTCGGCCCGCGGGTCGGCCTCGAGGAGCAACTCGGGGTCGACCAGTGCGTCGTGCAGCACGACGTCGGCCGAGGCGAGGACCCGCAGCCCGCGGACGGTGATGAGGTCGGTCGCGCCGGGGCCGGCCCCGACGAGGTAAACCGTTCCTGGTGATGCCGCTCGACCCACGGGGCCGGTCCTCCGGGCGGTGTGCGGGTCCGCTGAGGTTCGGACGCCGCGGGCGGGGCCGCGCTATTCTATGCTGCCGGTCCGGGGCACGGCGATTGCATTTGATGTGCCACACCTGTGATTCGCGACTCCCACACGGGACCGGTGCGTGGTAAACCACGTTGAAACCCTGCGGAAATCGCGTCTAACATTCTTCCGATGGGTCGGTGCGCCCACTTCGTGGGGCCGCCCAGGGGGCGGGCACCGGTCCGCTCCGGGTGCCCAGGGCCAGCGCACACGACGAGCGGGTGAGGTATGATCCGTCACCTGCTGTTCACGTACCCGGCGACCATTTCCCTCGGGCTGGTGGCGCTGGTGTTCGTCGTCGACTTGTGCCTGCCGCTGGGGGTGGCCAGCGCCGTGCCGTACACGTTCGCGGTGCTGCTGGCCCTGTCGGCCCGCCCGTGGTGGTTCGGGCCGGCGGTCGCCGCCGTGTGCGGCGTCCTCACGTTCCTGAAAATGGGCCTCGTCCCCGAGCGGGGGACGACCGAGATGTGGAAGGTGATCGTGAACCGGTGCCTGGCGCTGTTCTCGATCACGATGACGCTGTTCCTGGGGCTGTTGCGGCGGAAGGCGGCCGCGGAACGGGCCCGGGCCGAGGAGCAGGTGCGCGAGCACCAGGCCGACCTCGCCCACGTCGGCCGGCTCACGCTGCTCGGGCAACTCTCGGCCGGGCTCGCGCACGAGTTAAACCAGCCGCTCGCGGCGGTATGCCTCCAGGCGGACATCGCGGCGCGGCAGGCCGAGCCGGGCGCGCCGGTGCAACCGGAACTGAAGGGCATTCTGGCCGAGATCGCCGAGCAGGCGGCGCGGGCCGCCGACATCGTCCGGAGCATCCGCCGGATGGCCCGCCGCGCCGAGCCGGTGACGGACCCGATCGACGTGAACGAGGTCGCGCGGTCCGTCGCCGGGCTGCTCGACTGGCACGCGGGCCGGTCGAACGTGGCCCTCCGGCTCGACCTCGGCGGGGTGCCCGGGCCGACCTACGGGGACCGCACCCAGGTCGAGCAGGTGCTGTTCAACCTGGTGCAGAACGCGATCGAGTCGATCGCCGAGCGGGGGACCGGTCCGCGGACCGTGACCGTGTCGACCTCGACCGGGCCGGACGGCGCGACCGTCACGGTCCGCGACACGGGGACGGGGCTGGCCGACCCGGACCGGGTGTTCGAGCGGTTCTACACGACCAAGCCGAACGGCATGGGGCTGGGGTTGGCGATCAGCAGGTCGATCATCGAGGCGCACGGCGGGCACATGCGGGCCACCGGCACCGCGGACGGGGCGGAGTTCTCGTTCACGCTCCCGGTGGCCCGTAAGGAGAGTTCATGACGGCCGACCCGACGATTTTCGTGGTGGACGACGACGAGGGCGTGCGGCGGGCGCTGACCAGCGCCGGCGGGCTCCTCGGGCACCCGGTCCGGGGGTTCCCCTCGGCGCACGAGTTCCTCACCGCGTACCAGCCGTCCCAGCCGGGGTGCCTGGTGCTGGACATCAAGATGCCCGGGATGACCGGGCTCGAGCTCCAGCGGAAGCTGGCCGACGACGGGGTGAACATCCCGATCGTGATGATCAGCGGGCACGCCGACGTGCGGATCGCCGTCGAGGCGATGACGCTCGGGGCGGTCACGCTCCTGGAGAAGCCGTTCCGCCTGGAGGAGCTGCTCGCGCACGTCCGCAGGGCCGTGGACAAGGACCGGGCCGACCGCGAAGTGCAGAACAAGTCGGCGAGCGTGGCGGCCCGCCTCGGCGCGCTGACCCCGAAGGAGCGCGAGGTGCTCGACATGATCGCGGCCGGGAAGACGAACCGGGCCATGGCCGACGAGCTGTCGCTGAGCGTCCGCGCCGTCGAGGACCGCCGCGCCCGCCTCATGAAGAAGGTCGGCGCCCACTCCGTCGCCGAACTCGTGCGCCTCCTCGGGCCGCTGTGAGCGAGCACCCCTGGGATTGTGGCGAGCCGGGAGCGTCAGCGACCGGAGGTGTGATCGAGATGAACTCCGGTCGCTGACGCTCCCGGCTCGCCAAAACTCCCAGTGACACCCTTCTCGGCTTGAACCCTGACCCGTGATCACCGACGATGTCCGGGTCGCCGGCCCGTTCAATGAGGTTCCGACATGGCAGTTGCCCCGGTCCGGGACGCACGCTCGACCCCGCTGCGGCACGGGCTCCCCGGTTCGTTCAAGCGGGAGGGTACGGTGTATGCCATCGCCTTCGACATGGACGTCGAACAACTCCGGGTCCACTACGGCGACCCGTACAACAACGCCTACCTCGAAATCCGCCGCGTGCTCGAACGCCACCAGTTCCAGTGGCAGCAGGGCAGCATGTACTTCGGCGGCCCGTCCGTGACGGCCGCGTCGGTCATGGTGGCGGTAATCGACCTGACGACTCAACTCCCCTGGTTCGCCGCCGCGGTCCGCGACATCCGCATGCTCCGCATCGAGGAACTCAACGACCTCATGCCCGTGGTCCAGCGCGTCGCCGGCATGACCGGCGGTGAAGAGGGGTAAGAGGTTGCGCGCGGTAACGTCACCTGGGCTTGACCACCGAAAGGTGCCACTTGCGATGCCGGGCAGCATTTCCTGGGTGATGAGCTACCACGCGCGGCCGCAAGGCGGCCGGGACCGCGTGGGCGGCGTGCCCGACCACCTGCCACACGTCTGGCCGCGGTGCCAGCTCTGCCAGGAACCGATGGGGTTTGTGGGACAACTCTACTCCCGCGACCGGTTACCGCTCGGCGACTCCCTCGGCCTCCAGATCTACGTTTGCAACGACTGCCGGGAGGCGTTCAACGGTGGGGCCAACGACCGCTCGCCGATTCACATGGAGTTGTTGACGCCTGACGCAGTCGAGAACACCACGCGAAAGGGCGTGCGGTGTCGGCGACAGCCGGCACTGCACATCGCCTACACCCCGACCCCGGACTCGGTGGACCAGTGGTCGTTCAACCGGGGTCGGTTGGTCGAGGACCAACTCTCGGACACGCACCTTCGGCTCGATAAAGTCGGCGGGCTATTCCCCTACGACGGGTCCGACGGTCCCAAGATTACACGCGCGAACCGGATGATTGCGCAGTTCCTTTGGGCGGGCGTGGGCGGCCCGATCTACCTCTTTGACTCGGCGAAGCGGGGCGTGTACCTCTACCACTATCGTTGACGGTCGCCGGTCCAGCGCACCAGTTCTGCGGCAGCCGACGGTGGCAGGCCCCCACTCTCTTTACCGGGCATGTCTCGTCGCCTGAATCACCGCACTTCATCGCAGATGATTCCGATTTCGGCGGCCGCGTGCGAAACGCATTTAGGACGAGCGGCCGGGCGTAACCATTACACTCCGCGAATGTTACGTTCGTGGTAGTTGTTCTGATTAAAATTTGTCCGCAAGAGTTATGATGATTTGGCGAAATTGAAGTTCATCGGCGACGGGTGGCGTGGGCGCGCCGAATCAATGAGGACCGCCGCCGAGCGACCGCCTTACACCAGCACTTCTGCGCCGACCGGTTCCCGGCGCGGGGCCGGGCTGGGGCGGTGGCACAGGTCGCCGCCGGGGCGGTTCGCGAACCGGGCGGCGATCTGCGCGACCACGGCGACCGCGATCTCCTCCGCGTTCCGCGCCCCGATGTCCAGCCCCACCGGCGCGTGGATCCGGGCGAACCGGTCCGGGGACAGCACGTCGGAGTGCCGGTCCAGTTCCGCCAGCACCTTCTCGGCCCGGACCCACGGCCCGAGCACCCCGATGTATGCCGCGTCGCCGGCGAGCAGGCCGTCGATCGCGAGCAGGTCTTCCGAGAAGTTGTGGTTCATCACCACGGCGGCCGTGTTCTCGTCCAGGACCAGCGACTCGCACGCCTTCCGCGTCGGGGCCACGACCACCTCGTCGGCCGCCGCGAACGCCGGCTGCCGCGCGTAGCTCGCCCGCGCGTCCACCACGGTGACGTGCCACCCGACGGACTTCGCGAGCGTCACGAGCGGCACCGCGTCCGGCCCCGCTCCGAAGACCACCAGCCGTCGGGGCGGCTGGATCACCTCCAGGAACACGTCCACCTCGCCGGCCGGGAGCAGGTAGGTGTTCACGCACGACTCGCGGCGGGCGAGCGCGTCGGCCGCGTTGAAGGCCACGAGGTCGGTCAGCGCCGCGTCGAACGACCCGCCGACCCGGCCGTGCGCGTCGAGCGTGACCCGATCGCCGGTGCGGACGCCGGTGCCGGGGGCGGTGCGGACGACGGTCGCCAGCACGCCCGGCTCGTTCTCCCGGAGGCAGTGCCGGGCGAAGGCGAGCGGGTCCGGGCCGCCGGGCCCGACCCGTTCGAGGAGCACGTGTACGACGCCGTTGTACCCGAGCCCGAACAGCCACGCGGTCTCGTCGTCGGTCGCGGTGTCGTAGCGGGCGACGCACGGGCCGGCCTCGGTCCGCTGCCACGCGGTGCGGAGCAACTCGCCGCCGAGCGACGGCCCGCCGATCCCGGCGGCCCACTCGCCCGCCCGGTCGATCAGGAGCCGCGTCCCGGCGTGCCGCTGCGCCCAGCCCTCGACCCTCACCACCGTCGCCAGGACGGCCGGTTCCCCGAGCGGGGCGAGGGCCGCGGCGGCGCTAACCACAGATCCAAGTTCGTGCATGACCGACCTCACGGGCGCAACCCATTCCGACCGCGGGCGTTCGACGCCCCGGCGGAGCATTTGCAACTGCGGTGCCGGAGCGACACCGGGTTGGCACTCCGGTTGCAAACCACCGACGGCGTCCTTCAGGACGACTCCGAAACCTTGAACCGAGAGGATCTCCTCGTGAAGCGCTACCTGCCCGCCCTCGCCCTCTTAATCGCCACCCTCGCGACCGGGTGCCAGCCCGCCACGGTGACGACGCCGGCCGCCCCGCCCGCCGCCCCGCCCGCCGCGGACCGCAACAACGACGTCCACATCCGCACGCCGCGGGTGGACGTGGACGTCGAGCGCAAGGACCGGGGCACGTCGAAGCGGAGTGTCGAGGTGAACGTGAACCCGACCGGGAAGTGACGCCCGGACCCCGTCGATTCGTTCCGCCCCTGGTGCCGCGACCCGCCCGCTCACGCGGGCGGGCGCCCTCGTTCCGCCGCACAACATCCCTGTCGCGGCCCCGCCGGTTTGCGCTCCCGCGACCGACGGCACTTCATGTGCATCCGGTCCCCTTGCACCACGCGCACGACGCCTGTGAGGCTTGAGATGAAACTGGTGACGATTCGCCGCTGTCCGGCCTGCTCGACCATCGATCGGCTGGCGATTTCACTCGCCGATACCTTGAGGCGTGACAGGAACGCCACGGTGAGAGTCGTGGACGGCTCCCCGGGGGAGCTCAGCGTCGAGATGGACGGGCACCCTGTTGCGGAGCCGGCGGGCGAACCGCTGCTCACCGGTGCCGGGTGCGGAGTTGGCGCGACCGAGTGACTCCGTAAAATTGGTCGATCCCGGGCGGGGCGGACCGGTCCCCACGCCGCCCGGTCCGCCCCGCCCCCGCCCACCGGGACCACCGCTGATGAGCGACCGGACTGCCCCCACCAACCGCCGCGCCGGGTCCGACCTCCCACTGCTCCTCGGCCTCGTCGCCGTGGTCGGCTTCTTCGTGGTCAGCGGCATCATTTCGTACTGGAACACCCGTGCCCTCATGCGGGGGGTGAAGCAGGTCACCCACACGCACGAGGTGTTGACCACGCTCGACGACGTCCTGTCGCTCCTCAAGGACGCGGAGACCGGGCAGCGCGGGTTCGTCATCACCGGCGACGAGAGTTACCTCGCCCCCTACACCGCGGCCCTCGCGCGGGTCGACGAGCGGATCGACCGGGTCGAGTACCTGACCGGCGACAATCCGACCCAGCAGGCCCGGATCACCACGCTCCGGAAGGACGCCGGCGTCAAGCGGTCCGAGCTGGCCGCGGTCATCGTGGTGCGGCGGGAGAAGGGGCTCGAGGGCGCGCGGACCATGGTGGGGTCGAACCGCGGCAAGGAGGCGATGGACGCCATCCGCTCGCAGGTCGCCGTCATGGAGCAGGCGGAGCGCGACTTGCGGGTCGAGCGGCTCCAGGTGATGGACGACGCCTACCGGGTGGCCGCCGGGAGCGGGGTCCTCGCGGCGGTCCTGGGCGCGGTCCTGTCCGGGGCCGTCGCGTACCTGGTCCAGCGGACCATCGCGACCCGCCGCCGCGAGGAGGCGCTCCAGCAGGGGCAGGTCGGGCTCAGCGCCGTGCTGACCGGCGAGCAGCGGGTCGAGGCGCTCGGCGAGGGCATGCTCAAGTTCCTGGCGACGTTCCTCGACGCGCACGCCGGGGCGTTCTACACCCGCGACGGCACCCGGTTCCGCCGCGCCGCCACCTACGGCGCGCCCGCGGCCGGCGGCGCGCCGGACGGGTTCGAGCCCGGCGACGGGCTCCTCGGCCAGGCCGCGAAGGACGGCCGCACGTTCCTCGTCCGCGACGTCCCCGAGGGGTACCTCGCCGTGTCGTCGGCCCTCGGGCGGGGCGCGCCGCGGCACCTGATCGTGGCCCCCTTCCAGTCCGACGGCGTGGTGAACTCGGTCCTCGAACTCGGGTTCGTGCACCCGCTCGACGACTCCGCGCTGGAGCTCCTCGACCGCGTGTCGGAGTCGGCCGCGATGGCCGTGCGGTCCGCGAACTACCGCGGGCACCTCCAGCGGCTCCTGGAGGAGACCCAGCGGCAGGCCGAGGAACTCCAGGCGCAGAGCGAGGAGCTCCGCGTCTCCAACGAGGAACTCGAGGAGCAGGGCCGGGCGCTCAAGGAGTCGCAGGCCCGGCTCGAACAGCAGCAGGCGGAACTGGAGCAGATCAACGCCCAGTTGGAGGAGCAGGCACAGGTCCTGGAGGTCCAGCGGGACGAGGCGACCCGGGCCCGGGCTGCCATCCAGGTCCAGACCCGCGAGCTGGAGCGGGCCAGCCAGTACAAGTCCGACTTCCTCGCGAACATGAGCCACGAGCTGCGGACCCCGCTGAACTCGTCGCTGATCCTCGCGAAGCTGCTGGCCGACAACCCGGCCGGGAACCTCACCGCCGAGCAGGTGAAGTACGCGCAGACGATCCAGGCCGCAGGCAACGATCTGCTGTCGCTCATCAACGACATCCTCGACCTGTCCAAGATCGAGGCCGGGCACATGGAGGTGCGGCCCGAGCGGGTGAGCGTGGCGCAACTGCTCGAGGACCTGGGCCGCACGTTCAACCCGGTCGCCGGCCAGAAGGGCGTCGCGTTCCGCGCCGGGGCCGCGCCCGGGTGCCCGGACGCGCTCGACACCGACCGCCTGCGGCTCGAGCAGGTGCTTAAGAACCTCCTGTCGAACGCGCTCAAGTTCACCGCGGCCGGCGAGGTGTCCCTCGACGTGAGCGGCGCGCCCGACGGGCGGGTCGCGTTCGCCGTGCGGGACACCGGCATCGGCATCCCCGAGGCCCAACAGGGGGTGATCTTCGAGGCGTTCCGCCAGGCCGACGGGACCACGAACCGGAAGTACGGCGGCACCGGGCTCGGGCTGTCCATCGCCCGCGAACTGACCCGGCTGCTCGGCGGCGAGATCCACCTCGCGAGCGAGCCGGGCCGGGGCAGCACATTTACGGTGACGCTCCCCACAATGTACGACCCGGCCAACGTCCGCCCCCGCGGGCGGCCCGCGCCGGAGCCCGCACCCGCGCCCCAGGCCGCCGCGGCCCCCGCGCCGGTCCCGGCCGCCCCCGAGCGGCAGCCGCCCCCGGCCCCGGTCGTGCGCCGCGGCCGCCAGGTCGCGGACGACCGCGAGCGCCTCACCGGCGACAAGCGGGTCATCCTGGTCGTGGAGGACGACGAGTCGTTCGCCCGGATCATCTCCGACGTCGCGCACGAGCTCGGGTTCCAGTGCCTCATCGCCACGACCGCCGAGGAGGGGCTCGCGGTCGCGGCCCAGCACCGGCCCAGCGCCGTCGTGCTCGACGTCGGCCTCCCCGACCACTCGGGGCTCTCGGTCCTCGACCGGCTCAAGCACGACTCCCGCACCCGGCACGTCCCGGTCCACGTCGTCTCGGCCGGGGACCACTCGCAGACGGCGCTCTCCCTGGGGGCGGTCGGGTACATGCTCAAGCCGGTGAAGCGGGAGCAGCTCGTCGCCGCGCTGGAGCGGCTGGAGACCCGGCTGGCCCAGCGGATGCGGCGGGTGCTCGTGGTCGAGGACGACGCGGTCCAACTGGACAGCGTGCGGAAGCTCCTCGGCTCGCACGACGTGGAGACGGTCGGGGTGCGGAGCGCCGCCGAGTGCCTGGCCCGGCTCAGGGCCGAGACGTTCGACTGCATGGTGCTCGACCTGTCGCTCCCCGACGCCTCGGGCCACACCCTGCTGGAGACCCTGGGCCGCGAGGACGCGTACTCGTTCCCCCCGGCCATCGTGTACACCGGCCGGGACCTCTCGGCCGACGAGGAGCAGCGGCTCCGGCGGTACTCGAAGTCGATCATCATCAAGGGCGCGAAGTCCCCCGAGCGGCTGCTCGACGAGGTCACCCTGTTCCTGCACCAGATGGTGTCGGAGCTCCCGGCCGAGCAGCAGCGGATGCTGGAGAAGGCCCGGAGCCGCGACGCCGCGCTCGAGGGCCGCCGGATCCTGGTGGTCGAGGACGACGTGCGGAACGTGTTCGCCCTCACGAGCATCCTGGAGCCCCGCGGGGCCGCGGTGCAGATCGCCCGCAACGGCCGCGAGGCGCTCGCCGCGCTGGAGGCGTCGCTGGCCGCCCCGTCGCTGGCGATCGACCTGGTCCTGATGGACATCATGATGCCCGAGATGGACGGGCTCACGGCGACCCGCGAACTCCGCAAGCGGGACGCCTGGAAGAGGCTCCCGGTGATCGCGCTGACCGCCAAGGCGATGAAGGACGACCAGGAGCAGTGCCTGGCCGCGGGCGCGAACGACTACATGGCCAAGCCCCTGGACGTGGAGAAACTGCTCTCGCTGGTCCGCGTGTGGATGCCCCGGTGACCCCAGGAGGCGGCCGTGACCCCGAAGCCCGAGAGCACCGACGACATCGAACTGCGGCTCCTGCTGGAAGCCATTGCCGGCCGGTACCACTACGATTTCCGTGGGTACTCGATGGCGTCGCTCACCCGGAGGCTGGCGCAGGCCCGGGACCACTTCGGGTGCCGGAGCTACTCGCGGCTGCAGGACCTCGTGCTCCACGACCCGGCCGCGTTCCCGAAGCTGTTCTCGTTCCTCACGGTCCAGGTGAGCGAGCTGTTCCGCGACCCGGCGTACTTCCGGGCGCTGCGGGAGACGGTCGTGCCGCACCTGCGGACGTACCCGTCGCTGAAGGTGTGGGTGGCCGGGTGCAGCGCCGGCGAGGAGCTGTACTCCCTGGCCATCCTGTTCCGCGAGGAGGGGCTCGAGGACCGCACCCTGTTCTACGGCACCGACATCAACCCCGAGGCGCTCAAGCGGGCCGAGGCCGGGGTGTACGAGCTGGACCGGATCCCGCTGTTCACCGAGAACCACCAGCGGGCGGGGGGGAAGTCGTCGCTGTCGGACTACTACACCGCGGCCTACGGCGCGGCCGTGTTCGACAAGACGCTCCGCAAGCGGGCCGTGTTCTCGGACCACAGCCTCGTGTCCGACGCGGTGTTCGCCGAGGTCCACCTGGTGTCGTGCCGGAACGTGCTGATCTACTTCGACCGCGAGCTGCAGGACCGGGCCGTCGGCCTGTTCAAGGACTCACTGGTGCGGAAGGGGTTCCTGGGGCTCGGCGCGAAGGAGAGCCTGCGGTTCTCGGCGCACGCCGGGGCGTTCGCCGAGTTCGCCCCGCACGAGCGGATCTACCAGTTGCGAGGTGCCCGGTGACCGCCGCGAACCACCCGCCCGAACCAGAGGCCCGGCCCCGCGCCGGGGCGGTCGTCGTCGGCGCGTCGGCCGGCGCGGTCGAGGCGCTGTCGGCGGTCCTCCCCGGGCTCCCGGCCGGCTACCCGCTCCCGGTGCTGGTCGTCGTCCACGTTCCGCCCGACAAGCCGAGCGCCATGGCCGACCTGTTCCGGATGAAGTGCGCGGTCGCCGTCCGCGAGGCCGACGACAAGGAGCCGGTGGCCCCGGGCACGGTGTACTTCGCTCCGCCCGACTACCACCTGCTCGTGGGCCGGAACGGGGAGCTGTCGCTGTCGAGCGAGGAGCCGGTGCTGTTCTCGCGGCCCTCGATCGACGTGCTGTTCGAGTCCGCGGCCGACGCGTTCGGCCCCGCGGTGGTGGGCGTCGTGCTGACCGGGGCCAACAGCGACGGGGCCGCCGGGCTCCGGGCGGTCCGCGCCGCCGGCGGCACCGCGGTGGTGCAGGACCCGGCCACGGCGCAGGCGGCCGCGATGCCCCGGGCGGCCCTGGCCGCCTGCCCGGACGCGCGGGTGCTGACCCTGGACCAGATCGCCGCCTTCCTTCGCGACCTGGGGGACCGTCATGACTAAGCCCGCACCGCCCCCCGTGAACTTCCTGCTCGTCGACGACCTCGAGGAGAACCTGCTGTCGCTCGACGGGCTGCTCCGCCGCGACGGGCTCGTGCTGCTCCTCGCGCGGTCCGGGGCCGAGGCGCTCGAACTGCTCCTCCGCAACGAGGTCGCGCTCGCGCTCATCGACGTGCGGATGCCGGGGATGGACGGGTTCGAGCTGGCCGAACTCATGCGGGGCACCGAGCGGACCCGGCGGGTGCCGATCATCTTCCTCACCGCGGCGCTGCCCGACCAGCAGCGGCGGTTCCGCGGGTACGAGGCCGGGGCCGTCGACTTCCTCACCAAGCCGATCGAGCCGCACGTCCTGCGGAGCAAGGCCGAGGTGTTCTTCGAGCTGTGGCGGGAGCGGCAGGAGGTCGCCCGGCAGCGCGACGAGCTGCGGGCCGCGACCGCCGAGAACGCCCGGCTGCTGCTCGAGACCCAGCGGACCGCGGCGGCGCTCAAGGAGGCCGACCGGAAGAAGGACGAGTTCCTGGCGACCCTCGCGCACGAGCTGCGGAACCCGCTCGCCCCGCTCCGCAACGGGGTCGAGTTGCTCAAGCTCGCGCCGACCGGCCCGTCGGCCGCGCAGGCCCGCAACATGATGGACCGGCAGCTGCGGCACATGGTGCGGCTCGTGGACGACCTGCTCGACATCTCGCGGGTGACCAGCGGGAAGATCCAGCTCCGCCTCGAACCGGTCTCGCTCCGGGCCGTGGTGGAGGCGGCCGTCGAGACCAGCCGGCCCACGGTCGAGGCCGGGAAGCACGCCCTCACCGTGCGCCTGCCCGACGAGCCGGTGCAACTGTGCGCCGACGCGACCCGGGTGTCGCAGGTGATCGGCAACCTGCTGACGAACGCGGCGAAGTACACGCCCGAGGGCGGCCGCATCGAACTGGTGGCCGAGCGGGGCCGCGGCGAGGCGGTCGTGCGGGTCACCGACAACGGGCTGGGGATCTCGCCCGAGATGCTCCCGCGGGTGTTCGACCTGTTCACCCAGGTGGGCAAGCACCTGGACCGCGCCCAGGGCGGCCTCGGCATCGGGCTGGCGCTGGTGAAGAGCCTGGTCGAACTGCACGGCGGCACCGTGACCGCGGAGAGCGGCGGCGCGGGGAAGGGGAGCACGTTCACCGTCCGCCTGCCCCTCGAGGGCGAGGCGGCCGGGCCGGCGGCCGCGTCGCACCACGACATTCACATGACCGCGCACCCGCGGCGCATCCTGGTCGTCGACGACAACATCGACGCGGCCGAGAGCCTGTCGCTGCTCCTCTCGCTCTCGGGCCACGAGATCAAGATCGCGCACACCGGCCCCGATGCGCTCGCGGCCGCGGCCGACTTCCCGCCCGAGGTGGTGTTCCTCGACCTGAGCCTCCCGGGGATGGACGGGTTCGAGGTCGCCCACGCGCTGCGGGCCGACCGCCGGTTCCCGCGGGTCGTGCTCGTGGCGCTGACCGGGTGGGGGTCCGAGGAGGACCGGCAGCGGTCGCGGGACGCCGGGTTCGACTTCCACCTCACCAAGCCGATCGGCGCGGCGACCCTCGGCGAACTACTGGCGAGGCTCCCCGCCGCCGAGTAGAGTGAGCGCTCGCCCCGGCCGCTCTCCCACCGCCCGGCCCCGCCCCCCGTTCGACCCGACAGGAGGACCCGCACATGCTCGCACGCACCGGCGTCGCGCTGGCGCTGGCGGCCGCGCTCGCGGCCGCACCGACGCCCGCGGCCGACGACGCCACCGCAACGGCCCTCCGGGCCATCACCCGGGTGGCCCGCGAGGGGAAGGGGAACGAGGACGCCGGCCCGGCGTGGAAGGCGCTCGTGGCCCAAGGCGGCCCGGCGCTGCTCCCGACCCTGGGGGCGTTCGAGGACGGCAACCCGGCCGCGGCGAACTGGCTCCGCACCGCGGTCGACGCGATCGCCGACGCCGAGCGCGCCGCCGGCCGCCCGCTCCCGGCCGACAAGCTGGAGGCGTTCGTCACCAACCCGAAGTTCGCCGCCGCGGCCCGCCGGCAGGCGTACGAACTGCTCGTCGCGCAGGCCCCCGACGCGAAGGCGCGGCTGCTCCCGGCGTTCCTGAACGACACGTCGCCCGAACTGCGCCGCGACGCCATCGCGCACGAGTTGGAGCGGCTCGAAGCCGGGGGTAAGACGCCGCCGCGGGCCGACCTGGAGAAGCTGTTCGCCGCGACGCGGGACAAGGATCAGGTGGACTTGCTCGCCAAGAGGGTGACGGAGGCCGGCGGCACCGTGAGCACGGCGGCGCACTTCGGGTTCGTCACCGCACTTCACCTCGTCGGCCCGTTCGACGGCCCCGAGAGCAAGGGGTTCGGCGTCGCGTACCCGCCCGAAACCGCGGCGGCCGCCACCGGCACGTTCGCGGGGAAGGACGCCGCCAAGCTGGCGTGGGTGCCGGCGGCCACCGCCGACCGCAACGGCCAGTTCGACCTGAACAAGCTCCTCGGCAAGCACAAGAACGCGGTCGCGTACGCGCTCGCGACGATCGTCGCCGAGAAGGAGACGCCGTGCGAGGTGCGCGTCACCAGCCCGACCTCGGTGAAGATCTTCCTGAACCAGAAGGAACTGTTCGGCCGCGACGAGTACCACCACGGTTCGGCGTTCGACGCCAACGTCGGCCGCGGCACGCTCCGCAAGGGCGAGAACGTCGTCGTGGTGAAGGTGTGCCAGAACAACCAGTCCGAGACCTGGGCGCAGAAGTGGGAGTTCCAGGTGCGGGTGTGCGACGCGACCGGCGGGCCGCTCCCCGGCGTGGCGCAGGTCGCGGCCGGCGGCAAGCCGGTACCGCTCGGCACGCTCACCGAACCGCCCGCGAACCCGGAGGAGAAGAAGTGAATCGCTTCCTCGTGACGGTGCTCCTCGCGCTCGCCCCTTCGGCGGCGCGCGCCGGCGACTGGCCGCAGTTCCGCGGGCCGAACGCCGCGGGCGTGTCGGACGAGAAGGCGCTGCCCGTCGAGTGGTCCAAGACCAAGGGCGTCGCGTGGCGGGCCGAACTCCCCGGCCGCGGCGCGTCGTCGCCGGTCGTCGTCGGCACCCGCGTGTACGTCACCTGTAGCTCGGGCACCCGCGACGACCGGCTACACGTCCTGTGCTTCGACGCCGACACCGGCAAGCCGCTCTGGCACCGGCAGCTCCAGGGCACCGGCAGCACGGCGGCGCACCCGAAGACGTGCATGGCCGCGAACACCCCGGTCGCCGACGAGACCGGCGTGTACGCGCTGTTCGCGACCGGCGACCTCGCGGCGTTCGACGCCGACGGCACCCTCCGCTGGTACCGGTCCCTCGTCGGCGACTACCCGACGATCACCAACGCCGTCGGCATGGCGTCGTCGCCGGTCCTCGCGGCCGGGCGGCTCATCGTACCGATGGACAACGCCGGCGAGTCGTTCGTCGCGGCGCTCGACACGAAGTACGGCCGCAACGTGTGGAAGACCGAGCGGCCCCGCGAGATCAGTTGGACGACCCCGCTCGTCCGCACCGTCGAGAGCGGCACCGAACTCCTGTTCAGCGGCCCGAAGGGGCTGACCGCCTACGACGCGGCGACCGGCGCGGCGCACTGGACGTTCAAGGCCGGCGGCGCGTCGGTCCCCGTGGGCGTGCTCGACGGCGACGCGCTGTACCTGCCGGTCGGCGGCGTGAGCCGGTTCAAGATCGACGCCAAGGGGCTCGCCGAGAAGCCCGAATGGGCCGCCCGCGACGCCCGCACCGGGTACGCCTCGCCCCTCGTCTACGCCGGGAAGGTGTACACCGCCGACGGCCAGGGGTTCGTCACCTGCGTGGACGCGAAGACCGGCAAGACGAAGTACAAGGAGCGGGTGAAGGGCGCGTTCTCGGCGTCGCCCGTGGCCGCCGACGGCAAGGTGTACTTCCTGAACGAGACCGGGGCGTGCACGGTCATCGACGCGAGGGCCGACGGGTTCGAGGTGCTGGCGACCAACGACCTCGGCGAGGGCTCGCTCGGCACGCCGGCCCTGGCCCGCGGCCGCGTGTTCATTCGTACCGACAAGGCTCTGTACGCGGTCGGGAAGTGAGCGCGGCGGATCCGGGCGAACCCTGAGCGCCAGCGAGGGGGTGAGGCGCACCCCCTCGCTGG
>NZ_JBHYGG010000025.1:0-23078 GCF_051859125.1 Gemmata sp. | reverse complement strand
CGGGCCGCCACGGTGGGCGGCCCCTACCAGACAGATTGCCTTTGGCTTGTAGGGGCCGCCCTCCGTGGCGGACCGCGTGAGGCGAACGATTCCACCGAGCAACACGCCGGCCGAAGGGCCGGCGTGTTCACGCGCCCGCACCCCGGCTACACTGTCACCTCCCGCCCCGCTTCCCTTCCGCCGGAGATCCCCCATGCGTCGCCTCACCTGCGGGTGCGAGCTCGCGCTCCTCGTCGTCACCGCCGCGACCGCCGACGAACCCGCCAAGCTCCCGAAGCCGCAATTCAACGGCCCGTACTTCGGCAAGATGCCGCGGGCGTGGGTCGAGGTGCTCAAGGTCGATGCCGAGCGGCGCACGATGACGGTGCGGACCAAGAAGGGCGACGAGGTCGAGGTGCCGGTCCGCGGCGACACCGAGCTGCGGGTCCGCGACTCGTGGGGCGACCTGACCGACTACTACCCGGGTCAGTCGGTGATGCTGTTCGTGTACCACGACGCCGACGGCAAGTGGGCGTACCCGCGGGCCGTGCAGGACGAGATCCAGCTGATGTCCGGGCACAAGTGGTGGTGGACCGTGGACGCGCTGGACGCGGCCGCGGGCACCCTCGACCTGTCCCGCAAGGAGAAGGACAAGGAGTTCAAGGAGTCGTTCCGCGTCGGCAGCGGCACGAAGGTGTGGAAGGGCGAGAGGCCCGAGGGCATCGCGGCACTGAAGGTCGGCGACGTGGTGCTGTTCCAGACGCGGTTCGACAAGGGCGAGGCCAGGCGGTTCGCGGTGGAGCTGCTCGACGCGAAGGGGCTGGAGGCAATCAAGGCCGGTCAACAGGCGAAGCACCGCGAGCGCCTCGCGGCCAGCGGCCTTCCGGCGGTCGTCAACGACGTCGAGATGCTGTCCGGGGCGCTGACCGTGTCGGTGCAGTGGGAGGCGACCGACCTCGCCCGCGGGATCAAGCCGGGTGCGAAGGTCGAGGTGGGCGCCGGTGACAAGGGCGCGTGGAAGTTCGCCGCGCCGGTGGCCGAGAGCAAGGGGGACGGCACCCGGCACAAGCTGCTGCTCGTCGCCGACCCGGCCGCGATCGCCCGCCTCAAGATCGGCGACGAGGTCCGCGTGTTCCCGCCCAGGCCGTGACCGCACGCCTACGGCCCACCGATCTCCGCCTTCAACTTCAGGGCGTGCCGGGCCGCTTCGAGCCGCAGCCGGAACTCGGAGCTATCGGGCTTCTGCGCGATCAGCCACTCCAGCACCGGGACCGCTTCGTCGTACAACTCGTCGTCCTCCAGCGCGGCCGCCAGGCCGCTGCGGGCCGGGACGCTCTCGGGGAAGCGGTCCGCGACCTTCCGCCACACGCGGAGCAGTTCGTCGCGGTCGCCGAGGTGTTCGAGTGCGGTCGTCCACGCGAAGTAGCCGGGCAGCGTGTCCGGTTCGGGGCCGGTGCTGCAGCGCGACGCAATCGCACCGTACCACCGCTCGCGGCCGGCGTCGTCGGACGGCGCGAACAGGTACGGTGCGGCGGCGAGCCAAGCGTCCGGGTCGTCGGGAAGAATCCGCGTGCGGACCTCGTCCGGCGTCAGGCCCGAACCGGCCAGCGCGACGATCGGCTGGAGCCGCTTGCGGGACCGCGCCAGCGACTCGCGCCAGTCGGCGGCGGCCGCGGGCCAGTCGTTCGCGGCCGCCGCGGAACGACCGCTGGCGTACCACACGTCCGGGTCGAACGCCGCGACCTTCTTGGCCCGTGCGAAGTGTACCGCGGGCGGTTCCGAGTTCGCGAACAGCCGCGAGTAGGTGCCGAGCGCGACGTGCGAAACGGGGCTGAGCGGCTGGCACGCGCGGGCGCTGCGGGCCGCCCGGAGCGCGGCGGAGACGTGGCCGCCGGGGTCGCCCTCGGGGAGGTGGTCCGCGGGGTCGGCGAACACGACGCCCCCGACCACCCCCGCGGTCGCGCGGAGTTGTTCCTCGATCGCGCTCGACAGGTGCGCCTGGACCAGCAACTCGTGCGCGACCGGGTCGTCGGGCCTGGTGCGGGCCGCCGCGTCGAGCAATCGTACGGCGTCCTCCCGGGCAGTCGGCCCGCCGACGGCGAGCAACTGCGAGGCGGCGTCGCGGAACGTCATGGCGCGAAAGAGCCGCCACTGGGTGAGCGTGACCGCGAGGCCGGCGACGAGCACCAGGGACGCGACGCCGTACACCGAGCCACCGGTGAACACCCACTCGCCGCGCCGCGGCACCCAGTCGCGCAGCCCGCGGCGCTGCCGGGTGCGGGGCCGCCCGGGGCCGGCCGCGTCCCCATCGCGATCGACCGGCTTGCGGCTGCGGGCGGTGGCGAACGCGGTCACGACGGCCGCGGTGATCGCGACGCTCGGCGTGTGCAGGCCGAAGTCCCCGGCGCTCTGGCACGCCACCGCGGTCAGTCCGAAGGTGCAGCCGAGCAGCACCGGGTCGCGGGTCCGGGCGTACCCGCGGAGGGTCGTTCCGATCGCCGCGAGCGCGAGGCCGAGCGTCAGCAGGAGCCGCCCGATGCCGCCCTCGACGAGCGCCTCGAGGTACTCGTTGTCGACGGTGTTGAAGGCGTACAGGACGTCGGACCGGGTGCGGACGGTCGGCTCGGCCCAGATCAAGGCCCCGCCGCCGACGCCCGCGAGCGGGAACCGCTCGACGAGCGGCCAGACCGCGCGCCAGTCGGCGCTGCGGTTGTCGGCGTTCTCGCCGCCGAGGGTCGCGAGCCGGTCCACGACGGCGGAGAGCCCGAGCCACGCGACGAGAACCCCCGTGATCGCGGCGACGCCGAGCCCCAGCACCAGCCCGGCACGCGTCCCGGGGTCGCGATCGCGGTCGCGGTCGCCGCGGCCCCGGAGCCACGCGACAGCCCCCACCCCCGCGGCGGCGACGACGGCCGCGATCATCCCGCCCCGCGACTCGCTGAACGCCAGCGCCGTGGCCATCAGGCCCGCGCCGCCCAGCAGCCCCAGGCCGGCCGGCGACCGCCACCCGCGGTCCCGGTGCGCGACCGACACGAACAGCCCGCCGGTGAGCCCGAGGAACAGGTTGATCTGGAACGCGAAGTGGTTCTTGTTCACGAACGGGCCGCACGGCCGCGAGCCGACGGGCACCGACCAGAACACGCGCGACCGGTCGCCCGAGAGGGTCTGGAGCAGCGCGAGGAGCGACAGCGCGACGCCCGCGGCGAACCCGACCCAGGCGAGCTTGCGGAGCGCCTCTTTGGGGTCGGGCACGGCGACGAAGTTGCGGGCCGCGGCGTAGACCAGGAACAGCAGCACCAGGCCGGCGAGGAGGTCGCGGGTGCTCGCGGGGGACATCGACAGCCGCACCCACGCGGGGGACTGCGGGGCGTCCGCGGGCGATTCGCCCGGCAGGAGTTCCGTCGCGGCCGGGTAGAGCGTGCGGTGCCACTCGGCCGCGGCCGGTGAGACGAGGCTGGCAACGGACGCCGGGAGGGGCACGAGCTGGCACGCGGTGAGGACCACCAGCCCGAGGAGGCACGTCGAGGGGGCATCGGGGGTGTACGAGACGCGGCGGGTGAGGACCGCGTGCGCGGCCCACAGGCCGAGCAGCGCGAGGACCGCAAGGGCGAGGACGAACTGCCATCCCGGCGTCACGGTGCCGAACGGCCACGGGGCGAGTGCCACGATCGCCAAAAGAAGAGACCCGCCTGCCGCCCACACGTTGTGGGCGGCACCCGGGTCGCGCGTGCCGAGGGGCATGGATCACCGTCCGCAGCGGAAAAGGCCCGACAGGCTCGGGTGGCTCACGGCCTGAGGGCGGACTTCTTCGGCTTCGGCTTGGCCGCCTTCTTTGTCTCGATCCACGACGCGACGTCCGTTTCGCTCGCGGCCGCTTCGGCGCGGGCCGTCTGCTGTGCGGGTGCGGCTGCCAGGGGCGCGGGGCTGGCCCAGAGGCTGCCGCCCCCAGAAACCAGAAGCCCGGCGGCCGCGGCGACCGCGACGACGGGGAGTGCGAGCAGGAACTTACGCATGGGCGGCCTCGCGGAACATGATGACTCAAAAAAGAGTATACCCCCGCGAGCGCGAGGAGAATACCCCGATTCGGAATTTCCGCCCGATTCGGGCCCGGACGTGCGCGTCATGGTTTGCGTGGCGTCACGAGCCACCCGTAGCCGTCCCGCCTCAGTGCGGCAACGATCTCGTCGTGGTGCGCGTAGTACCCGGCCCCGCCACGCGTCGCGACGGCGATCCCGATGACGCGCCCCGCGGCGTCGAGCAGCGGGCCGCCCGACCGCCCGGCCTCGGGGGGCACCTCGGTCCGCCAGAAGAACGCCCCGCCCTTCCCCTCGCGCTTCACGTACTCGCGCCCGACGATGGCGTTCGGAACCGAAGTCGCGGCCGGCCCGCCGCCGATCCCGATGCCGAGGGCACCAACTGGGAACCGCTTCGGGCGGTCCAGCGCCGGTGCGAGCGTCACCACCGACGGCGCGTGGCCGCGGAGCGGGAACCGGACCAGCGCGACGTCGGGGTCGGGCCAGCGTGCGACGACCTCGGCACCGTCGCCGAACCACGCGACCTTCGGGTAGCTCGCCCGCGACGTGAACTTCAACTCGACGAGGTCGCCCTGCGTGACGTGCGCGGCGGTCAGGACGTACCCGAACCCGTCCTTCGTGCCGACCACGACGCCGGTGCCGTCGGCCGAGCCCGGAGACGACACCCGCGGACTCGCGAGGAGCGCGGCCCACTGTACATCGGTCAATTGCACGGCGAGAAGCACGGCGGTGAGGGCGAACATTGCCGGCCTCCGGAGGGAACGGAGCGGTCAGCCCCGCACGGCGGGGAGGTGGTCCAGCACTTCCGCGAAGTGCGGGAGGATGCGGTCCGGGTCGGTCTTCGTCACGTCGTCCCGGCCGGACGCCCCGCCCAGGATGATCCACACCGGCACCCCCGCGGCGCGTGCGGTCTGCACGTCGATCCCCATGTCGCCGACGTACACCGCCTCGTGCGGGGCGACGCTCAACCGCTTCAAGCCCTCGACGAGCATCGCCGGGTCGGGCTTCGGCCGGTCGCCGACGTCCTCGGGGCCGAGGACCGCCTCGAAGTACGCCCCGAGCCCGAGCCCGGCGACGAGGTCGCGGGTGAACTCGACCTTCTTGTTGCTGCACACCGCCATCCGGTAGCCGCGGCGCGCGAGTTCGGGGACCGCCTCGCCCACGCCCGGCATGAGCCGCGTCAGCGAGTGGATGACCGTCTGGTGGTGGACGCGGTACTTGGCGACGGCCTCGTCCGTCGGGGCGACGGGCACGAGGTTCCGCAGCAGGTCGTCGAGGCCGAACCCGACGTGGACCCGGACCTCGGCCTCGGCGAGCGGCGGCAGGCCGTACAGTTCACGAACGTGGTTCGTGCTCGCGGTGATCGCCGTGAAGCTGTCGGCGAGGGTGCCGTCGAAGTCGAACAGGGCGGCGCGGCTGGGCATGCGGGGCCTCTCCGAACGGGTGCGTTACGGGTGGTGCGGGTGCGGGTGGTCGTGGGGGTGCGGGTGGTCGTGGCCGTCCCCGCCGGCCGACGAGCCGGCCAGGGTGAGTTCGCCGGTGTGGACGCCCTTGAGCCCGCGGAGGGCCGCCGCCAGCTTGCGAAGGTCGCCGCCGGCCCCGCGGAGGACGATCACCTCCAGGCACCGGTCGCGGTCGAGGTGGACGTGCATCGACGCGACGACCTGGCCGGGGTGCTGGTGCTGGAGTTCGAGGAGCTTTTCAACGAGGTGCGGGCGGTGGTGGTCGTAGACGATCGTGAGCGTGGCGGTCACCGGCGTCGCGTCGCCCTCGAAGGCGTCGCGGGTGAGCGTCTGCCGGAGGAGCTGCCGGATCGCCTCGCTGCGGGTCGCGAACGCGCCGTCGCGGACGTACGTGTCGAACGCTTCGAGCAGATCGGCTTCGAGCGAAACCGAGAAGCGGCTGAGGTCGGACACGGTGACGGCTCCGCTGCGGGTGCCCTCATTGTATGAGCACACCCGGCGCGCAGCGGGCCGCGGGACGGGTCACGCGACGCTGAAGTGGTTCTGCCAGGGGTTGCGGAGCCGCCGGAAGCGCCCGAGGCCGCCGCCCGAGGGGGGCCGCATCTGCGCCGAGCCGCCCACGATCCCGAGGACCACGACGAGTGAGAGGAGGAACGGGTCCATTTCGCGATCTCCGGGTGCGGTGCGATGGGCAAATCGCGGTTCTTGATGTTCTGCAAGTGCGGTGCCAACTCCGGGGATTGACCGGGCGAACCCGGACCGGGGCTTTCCCGACCCCGACGCGGGCGGTACGCTAGACGGGGACTCCCCACCCACACCGCCACGCCCATGACCCACATCGGGAAGTACGTCGTCGTGCGGGAACTCGGCCGGGGCGGCATGGGGGTGGTGTACGAGGCGCGCGACCCGGCCCTGGACCGCACGGTCGCCGTCAAGCTCGTCAAGGGTCCGGCGGACCCGGCCCGGTTCCTCCGCGAGGCCCGCGCCGCGGCCCGCATCATCCACCCGCACTGCGTACCCATCTTCGACCTCGGTGAGCAGGACGGTTCCCCGTTCCTGGTGATGGAACTCGTCGCCGGGATGAGCGCCGCCGATTACGTCGAGCGGAACGGCCCCCTGCCCCCGGGGGTCGCCACCGCCATCGTCGCCGCGGCGTGCCGGGGGATCGACGCGGTCCACGCCGCCGGGCTCGTCCACCGCGACATCAAGCCGAGCAACCTCCTGATCTCGACCAGCGGGACCGTGAAGGTCGCCGACTTCGGGCTGGCCCGGGCCGTGGACGGGAACGCCCCGACGCTGACCGGCGACCGGGCCATCGGCACCCCGCACTACATGAGCCCCGAGCAGTGCTACGCGGAGCCGGCCGACGCCCGGTCCGACGTGTACTCGCTCGGCGCGACGTACTACGTGCTGCTGACCAACCGCTACCCGTTCAAGGGCGAGCACGAACTCCAGGTCATGTTCGCGCACTGCAACGACCCGGTCCCGGACCCGCGGGCGGTCGTCCCGGGGGTGCCGGAGGAGTGCGCCCGGATCGTCCGCAAGGCCATGGAGAAGAAGCCCGCCGAGCGGTACCAGACCGCGACCGAGTTGCTCGCCGACCTCGACGCGATCCTCGCCCGCGAGCCGACACCGCCCATCAACCTCAACGGTCCGAACACGCCCCACCCGTCGCGGCCGGTCATGGACCGGGATGCGTCTACCGCCGTCTGGCTCCCGGACCCACCGAGCCGGGGCGGGACGCCCACCGACGCGGTCACACCGGCCCGCCCGCTCCGGACGCGGCGGTGGCTCCTCGGCCTCCCGCTCCTCGCGGCCGCCGGGGCCGGCGGGTACTTCGCGGTTCGCGCCCTCGGCCCCACGACCGCGGGGGTCGGACCCGACGGCGGGGACCCGAAGCCCGACCCGCACCGAGCCCCCGTTCTCGTCCCCGTGCGGAGGGTCGGCGGCCGCGTCGGGGTTTTGGGCGTCGCGATCTCCGACGACAACCGCTGGCTGGCGGTCGGGCTGGCGGAGGCGCACGCGCCGGAGAAGCTCGGCGGGGTCAAGCTCTACGACCGCACCGCGGGGGACGCGCCCGAGGTGTGGTGGAAGTGGCGCGACGACTCGTGCAACGCGGTCGCGTTCAGCCCGGACGGCACCCTGCTCGCGTGCGGGTTCTCGGGCTCGGGCCGGCTCCGCGTGTGGAGCACCGCGGGGCAAAAAGAGGTACCGTTCGCCGACTCGCAGTTCACCGGCGACGCGAGCGGGAACGTGGTGTCGGTGGCGTTCTCGCCCGACGGGAAGTACCTCGCGGCCAGTTCGGACGGCTGGGCGTCGCGGCCCGGCCGGGTGCGGGTGTGGCGGGTCCGCGACGGGAAGCACCTCCGCGACCTGACGCAGCCAAAGGACCGCCCGCCGCAACAGGTCCGCGGGGTGAGCTTCGCGCCGGACGGTCGGACCCTCGCGGCCGCGGTCAAGGTGGCGCACGGATCGCAACCGTTCATCGACGTGTGGGACGCCGAGACCGGCGGGCACGCCAGGACGCTCCTGGTCACGCAGGCGACGCTCGGCCCGTGCGTCGCGTTCGCCAGGAACGAGCCCCTGATGGCGTTCTCGGCGGAGGACGCCGTCGAGTTGTCGCGGCCCGTGGCGTTCACCCCCGGCACCCGCGTGAACACCGGGAACACCGAGCCGGCCGGCGTCGCGCTGTCGCCCGACGGCCGCGTTCTCGCGCTGAGCGTCTCGGACCTGATCCACCTGTTCGACACCGAAGCGCAGCTCCCGTTCCCGGCGCCGCTCACGGGTCAGACGGGCCAGATCTACGCGCTGGCGTTCTCGGCCGACGGGAAGACCCTCGTCTCGGGCAGCGAGGACCGCACCGTCCACGAGCGGGCCGTGCCGCCCCCCGCCGCCGCGGGAGGAAACCCGTGACGCCACCCGACGACTCGCCGCTTGTCGGCATCCGCCTCGACCAGATCTCCACGCACGTCGCCACGCTCCAGGACGCCGAGCGGTTCGTGGTGCGGTACGGTAACGCGGTCCGCGGCTACCTCACCGCGATCCTGCGGAGCCCGGACGAGGCCGAGGAAGTGGTGCAGGAGATCCTCCTGAACCTGCTGAACCGCGGCGGCGTGGACGCGGTGTGGCCCGGCCCGTCGGGCTCGGGCCGGTTCCGCGACTACCTCAAGGTGATCGCCCGGAACGCCGCCGTCACGCACCTGCGGAAGCGCGGCCGGCACGCCGCGTCGGAACTGGTTTCGGACGCGCACGCCGACGCGGGTGCCGAGTCCGCGGCCGACCGGGCGATGACGTCCGAGTGGCAGTCGTGCCTGCTCGGGAAGGTGTGGCGGGAGCTGGAGCAGCGCGAGCGGAAGTCGCCGGGGAACCTGTGCCACACGTGCCTGCGGGTGTTCACCGAGTTCCCGGACGCGGACTCGCCGGCGCTCGCCCGGATCGCCTCGGAGCGCTCGCGGCACCTGCTCTCGCCGGAGGCGTTCCGCAAGCAGGTGAGCCGCGCCCGCCGGGTGATGGCCGAGTGCATCCTGCTCGAAGTGGCCCGCGGCGTGGTCCCGCCGACCGCCGACGCGGTCGAGGACGAACTGCACGAACTCGGCCTCTGGGGCCACGTCCGCGACTACCTCCCCGACGACTGGCGCGACAAGTTCTTCGCCGCGTGAGCGGCCGACGGCACTTGTCTTGAAGTTGTAGCCGGGGTCTGTGACCCCGGACGCGCACGGAGTTCCAGACGCGCCGGCCTCACAGAGGCCAGCTACAGAACACAAACCAAGTGCCATTGGGCGTCAGTGCCCCGGCGGCAGGAGGGTGATGCCGTACTTCGGCGCGATCTCGATGAGCTTCTTGATCTCGGCCTCGGTCGGGGGCGGTGCGGTCTGTGCGCCGGGCGCGACCGGGACGCCGAACTCGAAGAACATCTCCTCCACACCCGCCGGGGCGACCGAGATGATCATGCGTGCCGGGCGGGCGCTCTCGTTCTTGAAGGCGTGCGGCGTGCCCACGGGCATGTTCGCGAACGTGCCCGCGGTCGCGACGATCCGCTCGCCGTTCACCGTGAACGTGACCTCGCCTTCGAGGACGTAGAAGCTCTCCTCCTCGCGGCTGTGGACGTGCGGGGGCGGCCCGCCGCCCGGCGGCACCAGCGCCTCGAACGTCGCGTACTTCCCGTTCGTCTCCTTGCCGGTCGCCAGGAACCGGTAGATGTCGCCGACAACGGCGATCGTGCGGCCCTCGGCCGGCGTGCGAATGGTGGGCGTCACGGTAGATCCTCTCGGGGCGAACAACAACGATTAGGGGCGCGCGGCGACGTTCGGGAACAGCGCCGGCAGCCGCGGCACCGGCGAGCCGCCCGTCGGGGTGACGCGGACGCCCGTGCCCGGTTCCGATCCGCCGCCCGGCTTCACGAGACGGGGTTCGTGAGCGAGCTTGTCGAACTGGTAGGCCCGCGTCGCGGCCGTCTCCCAGACGAGCTTGCAGTCCTGCGTTCCGACCCGCACCGGCAGCTCCGCCCGGAACTCGTCGCCGGGGCGGTACGTCAGCCGCGCGTCGCCTTCGGCCGCGAAGCGGTAGCTCGTCCCGGCCCCCTCGCGCACCCCGCCGCCGGCCTGCTTGAACGCGCGGGTGGTCGGCTGGCCGCCCTGCGGAACGACGGTGATCGCGAGCGGCCCGTTCGGGGCGACCTTGTTCAAGCCGAGGTCGAGCGGCAGCACGACGTCGAACCCCGCGGGGTTCATGTCGAACTTGTCCTGGTGCAAGAACGCCGCGAGTTCGGCGACGGGATTGGTGGCGCCGTCGGCTCGCACCTTCGCGATGAGGAACAGGAACCGGCCCCACTCGGGGAACGGCGTCGCGGGGTCGGCGAGCGCCGCCGCGGTCGCCCGCCACGCCTCCGGGGTGTCCCTCTGCTCGGGGTTCGGTCCGAGCCGCTCGCGGAGCAGCGCGTGAACGTGCCGGCCGCCGGTTCGCAGCGCCCGGTCGAGGCGCTCGGCCAGTTCACCGGGGGCCGACGGGTCGCGGAAGTTCCGCAACTGCCACTCGCTGTAGTCCTCGGTTTCCCGCGGGTAGCTCCGCAGGAGCGCCGCCAGCCGGTCGCCGACGAGCTTGGCGGAATCGACCGTCGGCCCCGGTTCGGGCAGCACGAACACCGCCTCGGGCCGGTCCGGTCCGGCGGTCAGGCCGACCGCGTCGCCGAGGTCACGGAGGTGTACGAGTCGGTCGCGGATGAACTCCCAGTTCCGCCGGCCCTGATCGACCCGCTCGAAGTTGTACGGCACCCAGTACGTCACCGACTTGCCGCGGAGTTGTTCCAGGGCCGGCGAGCCGGGGAGCGGGTCGTTGAGCGGGACCGGGGGCCGGGCGGCCTCGGCCAGCAGCGCGCCGACCTCGGCCCGCCAGTTCCCGCCGAGCGACGCACTGTAGGTGAGGACCGTCCCGCGGCGCACGAAGTCGCGGTACCGCTCGAAGAACTCGGCCTCGGCCGTGCGGATCGCGGCCGCGTCGGCGAGCCACTTGCGCCGCAACTCGGCCGCCGTGGTCCGGCCCCAGGCGTAGTGCGGGGGCAGCGCGAGTTCGCCATTGAGCCCCTGCTCGACGCGGGCCAGGTCGCCGAGCGTGCGGGTGTCGTCGGGGGCCTGGAACGTGAGGAGCTTCTCGCGGAACGCCTCGTAGTCCGCGATCTCCTTGAGCCGCGTGAGAACGAACCGGTGCAGGTCGTCGGGGACCGAGCCGAACCCGGCCTCCTCGCGGAACCCCGCGAGCACGTTCTTGTTCCGGGTCAGCGCCGGGTACGCGAGGCGGACCTCGGCCTCGGGTTCGTGCTGCTCGTACGACCGGATGCGCTCGGCGAGGTCCGGCCCGGTCGGCTGGGGCTGGAACACGAGCATGCCGGCGACGCTGAGCAGCAGGAAGCCGACGAACCCCATTGCGAGCCGCAGGGTCCACCAGAGCCGGCGGTCCGACGCGAGCACCCGGTCGCGGTGGCCCTTGGCCCCCGCGAAGCAGCCGCGGAACAGCTCGGCCACGTTGAACGGTTCGTCCGGGTCGGCCGGAGCGCCGGGCACCCTCGGGTGCCGCACCGCGACCGGGATCACGTTCAGCTCCACGTTGCCGAACGGGAGGAACGGCGACGGGATGCCGTCGTCGGGCTCGGCGTCCTTGAGGAACTTGTCGAACTTGGCCCACGCCCGGTCGGCCCGCTGCTCGACGCGGCGGGTCCACGATTCGAGCGTGTCGTCGGGCCGGGCCAGCCCGTCGCACTTGGTGAGCACGAGGAAGATCGGGAACCCGCCGACCTCGCGGGCGTTCACCTTCGCCTGGGCGACGATGGTGAGGAACGTGTCGAACTCCTCGAACGCCTCGCGGAGTTCGTCGTCGTCGGCCGCGCCGTCCACCATGAGGACGATGGCGTCGGCGTCGATGACGGCACGGGCCACCGGGGCGCGGGTGGCCGGGTCGCGGATCGCCTCGGGGTGCAGGATGAGGGACTCGGCCGCCCGGCCCGAGCAGTCGTTGACGACCACGGTCACCGACTCGCCGAGCGCCCGGGTGCCCTCGCGCCACGGCCGGAGCCGCACGGGGTAACTGGTCAACTCGGCGGACGCGGGTTCGAGTTGGGTGCCGCGGTACACGGCGTCGCGGATCGTGGCGAGGCGGCCGGACGTCTCGACCACCTCGCCGCCGAGCGCCGGCCCCTGCGTCTCGGAGACCTTGAGCAGCGCCCCGAGGATGGCCGACTTCCCGGCCCCGCTGTGGCCGAACAGGAGCACCTGCGGCGTGTGCGGGTCCGGCGGGAGGGGGATTGCCATGACTCAACCGCGATAGGTTCCAGGTGCGGGCGGCGGGTTCAAGAGGGGGAGATAGGGAGAGGTGGAGACAAGTCGATAAACCAGCGCGGGTCTTTACTCCCCTTCTCCTTGTCTCCCCTTCTCCCCTTCTCCTTGTCTCATCTGACGGCCGGGAACACGACGTCGAGGCCGGCGTCCTCGGCGGCCCACTTCGCCACCTGCGCGACGGCCGGGTGCTCGCGGGGCAGCGCGTTCTTCGCCGGGAACAGGATCGCGACGACCACCTTCCCCTTCTCGCCCTTGCGCCGCTCGGTGATCGCGGTCTTCAGGTCGCCGAACGTCCTCGGGGTGCGGTCGTCGTCGAGCTGGTAGAACCGCTCGTTCACCACGTCCTCGCCGCCTAGTACCGTGACGCGCAGGGTCACGTCGGCCGGCTTGATCTCGACCTTGGACGGGGCCTTCGGGTCGGCCTTGGCGTCCGGCGGGGCGACGGGCGGCCCGGTCCTGCCGCTCGGGTCGGTGCTCGCGGTCCCCTTCCCGTCGCCGCCGTCGCCGATCGGCTTCCCCCTGCCGGTCAACACGGTCAGAGCGACGATGAGAGCCAGGACCGCGCCGCCCACGGGCCGGCCCACCGCCTTGAAGTTGTAGGTGTCCTTGCGCTTGAACGCGTACCGCCCGACCGCCCAGGCGAGGACCCCGCCGAAGACGTACCCGACGAGGAACCCGCCGGCGATGAGCAGCAGGTTGTAGACGAGTTCCGTGAGCGCGTTCTCCGCGCCCTCCAGGAAGCCGAAGAGGGGAGCGTGCATGGCGGCCTCGCGGTCAGGGCTCTGCCCTGAAATTCGAAATTCGAACAACGAAGCACGAACATACCGAACCACAGACTCGTTTCGTGCTTCGAATTTCGTGCTTGGAATTTTGGGCCGAGCGCGGTCAGGGCGACAGTGCCGGGATGTCGAACCCGAACGGGACGTCCTTGAACCACCGCTTCATCTGCTCCTCCTGCGCCCCGGTGGGGTACGGGCTGAGCGGCCGGCCCGGCACCCGCCTCGGGTAGAGTATCAGGAAGAACACGTCCTTCACACCCCCGCCGGTCGCGGCCGCGTCCTTCTGCTTGCGGATCAGCCGCTCGGCGTCGGCGTCGGTCTTGATGTCCTCGCGGGCCGGGTCGTAGTAGTACAGCGTGCCGCTGGCCGGGTCGATCTCCAGCACCCGCACGGCGAGGCGGTCGGTCAGCTTGGCGGACCTCTCCCGCTCCATGCGGGCCACCTTGATCCGCTCCTCCTTGAGCAGCCTCTGGAGCAACTTCGACTCGTCGGGCAGCGCCTCCTCGGCGGCCTTGTCCTTGGCCGCGGGGCCGGGCTCGATCGGGTCGGGGCCGCTCACGAACGGCATCAGGAGGAAGATGCAGAACAGGAGGATGAGGACGTCGATGAGGGGGACGAAGAACCGGGTGACCGACTTGCGGGGGGAGAGGATCACAGCTTGTCCCCCGGGGCGGGCTCCGGGGCCGGGGCGTACCCGCCCAGGGCGCGGATCAGGTCACGGCCGGTGGCGACGACCCACGCGGGCAGGATGTTGATGAACGCCATGTACAGCCCGCCGCCGGTCGCGGTGATCGCCGGGGCGTACTTGCGGATGATGTCGGACGGCTCCGGCCGCGAGCCCGGGGTGATCGAGCTGAACGTCTGGAGGATCGCGACCACGGTGCCGATGAGCCCGAGCAGCGGGAACCACTCGGCGGCCTGCGACAGGTGGTTCACCCACCGGTCGGCCCGGTGGTCGAAGTCGGCCTGCGCGTCGCGCCACCGCATGGCCCGCCACGAGAACGCGACCTGGACCGCGAACAGCGAGAACCCGAGCCCGATGATGATCCAGTCGATCGGCGTCTCGGCCACGCGGCGCAGGTACTCCTGCCGGGCGTCGGCCGGGATGGCGACGAACAGCAGCGCCGCGGCCAGCACCGGCACGGCCGAGAACACCAGCGGCAGGACGACGTGGATCCAGATCCGGCGCACGGGCACCTCCCAAAGGGTGGTCTACTTGGTCTGCACGAGGAAGTCGGGCATGGCCTGCAACTTCCCGGCCCGGTCCACGCACGCGAGCGTCGTGAGCGCCTCGCACACCAGCGTCCCGCCCTCGCGGAACACCTGGTACTGGTGCTCCAGCCGCACCGGGCTCGTGCGGACGACGGTCGTGCGGACGGTCAGCACGTCGTCGTAGTGCGCCGGGCTCCGGTACTTGATCTCGACCTTGGCGACCACGAGGAAGAACCCCTTGTCCTCCAGGTCCTTGTACGACACCCCGGTGTCGCGGAGCAGCTCCGTGCGGGCCTGCTCGAAGTACACCAGGTAGTTCGCGTGGTGCAGCAGCCCCATCCGGTCCGTCTCGGCGTACCGCACCCGAATCTGGATCTCGCCCGTGACCATGAACACGCCCTTCGGACCAGAGGACAGAACCCCAAAGGACAGAAGAGCAGAAAGCGAAGAACCTCACTCTTCTTGATCTGGCTTCTGACTTCTGAGGTTCTGTCCTCTGGTTTTACTTGATGAACCCGATGCGGCTGTGCTCGAACGGCCACCCGGGCCAGAACACGAACACGGCCTTGCCGAGCATGAGCCGCTCGGGGACGGTGCCCCAGTCGCGGCTGTCGGAGCTGTGCGCGCTGTTGTCGCCCAGGCACATGTAGTGCCCCGGCTGGACGTAGTACAGGCTCGCCGGCGTCGCCGGCGAGTTCCCGCGGCGGGTGTAGAACACGTCGCGGTGCAGCTTGATCGCCTGGACCGTCGCCTTCCCCTTCGCGCCGATGCCCGCGGGCGCGTCCACGTCGTTGGTCCGCGTCCACCCCTCGGGGTTGAAGTCCGGCTTGCCGTCGGCGTCCTTGAACGCGGCCTCCTGCTCGGGCGTCGGGAGCTGGTAGTCGGCCTCGGTGCCGAAGTCGACGCGGCGGCCGTCCACCCACACCCACAGCCGGGCGTCCACGTTCCCGAACCGGAGCGTGTGCGTCCCGCCGGCCGTTACCTTGCACGGCCGCGACGGGGTGCCGAACGGCGCCTCGGCCGGGTCGGGGCCGGTGCGCGACAGCGTCACCTTCCCCTCGGCGAACGTCGCCTGGAACCGGTTCACCCCGCGGGACAACTCCAGCACCACCTCGGCCCCGGCGGCCAGCGTCGCCTTGCACTCGACGACGAGGTCGCCGACCCACAGGCGGTCGGCCCCCTGCGAGTCGCGGGGCCCCATGCGCCCGGCGGCGTCCGGGCTCATGCCCGCGTTGTACCCGAGGAAGTTATCAACGTGCGTCGGAATCTGCTTCGCCAGCCCCTCGGGCTCGACCGCCCCCGGGAACTCGTCGCCCGCGACCATCTCGCCCCACGGCCGCGCCAGGTGCCGGTAGCGGATCCAGTCGAGGTCGGCCCGCTCGTGCCCGAACACCTTCGGCTGGGCGGCGCTGTCGCCGGTCCACGCGGCGGCCGGTTGCGGGGCGGCCGGGTTCGCGCCGGCGGCGGGCGCGGCGTACCACCGGGGCGGCACCTTGCCCGCGAGTTCGGTCGGCTGGCGGTCGTTGTCCCACACGAGCCGCAGGTCGGCCAGCAGTTGCGCCTCGCCCTTGCGGACCATCTTGAACCCGCCCTCGCGGCCGTCCGGGAACCCGGCCCCGCGGGACGCGTCGAACAGCCCGGCGGCCAGCGGGTTCGCCTGGTTCACCGACGAGTACATGTACCGGTCTTCCCACAGGTCATTCGGGTCCGCCGGCCGCGGGTACAGCGGCTGGCCGTTCTCGTCGGTCGCGTCGGCCGGGTAGTCGAGCGACCGGGTGACGAACAGGTCGCCGCGGTAGATGCCCACGGTCTCGCCGCCGAACCCCATCGCCCGCTTGATGTAGTTCTGGGCGGTGTACTTCTCCTGCGGGGCCTTCGGGAACTTGAACACGACCACGTCGCCCCGCTGCGGGTCGCGGACGTGGTACAGCGGCTTGAGCACCAGCACGCGGTCGCCGGTGTTGTTCTGCGGGACGGGCTTGAGGTCGTCGATCCGCCCGCGGTACCGGCAGTTCGGGCAGCAGTACCCGACGAGCGGGGTCCGGCGGCCGTCGCGGCCCTCGACCTCGTCGTGCGAGTTGACCGGGAACTCGTGCTCGCACTTCGGGCACTTCACGATCTTCTGGTAGCCGTAGAGCGTCTCGGCCATGCTCCCGGTGGGGATGACGAACGCCTCGGTCACGAAGAGCTTGAGCAGCAGCACCAGCACGACGACGAACACGACCGTCTCGACCGCCTCGCGGGCCGCGTCCCGCGGCGGGCCGGGCTTCTTCTTCTCGTCGGCCACGGGGTCGGCGGTGTCGGGCATCTCGAACCTCGGCGGGTGAGCGGAGTACGTCACCGGTTATTCGTTCGTCGGCCCGGCGGATTGCCCGCGGCCCGTCATCCCAATTCCAACGGGCAAAGGACTCGTCCTCCCCTCTCCCCTTGCGGGAGAGGGTGGCCGCGCTTCGCGGCCGGGTGAGGGGTGAGCGGAACGACTCGCAGAGCTTCACCCCTCACCCGCTCGCAGAGCCCCGCTGCCCTCTCCCGCAACGGGAGCGGGCGAGACACCTGCGGGTCTCAGTGCAGCCACCGCAGGCGGGTCCAGTCCACGGACTGGAACTGGCGCTCGCGGCCCCCGGCCGTCACGCGGGCGGCCCGCAGCGGCTGGTGGATCAGAAATGGTTTACCGATGAACTCCGCCTCCGGCACGCCCGGGGTCGGCCATTTCCGGCTGTCCTGCGAGTTCCCGCTGTTGTCGCCCAGCATGAAGAACTCGTCCGGCCCGAGGGTGACCGGCGCCCCGTGCGGCGGCTGCGTCCCGTGCTCGCCGAACTGGGTGTAGTACACGTCCCGATACAGTTTCAGGTTGCGGACCACAAGCCGTGATCCGCGTGCGCCGAACTGGAGCGGCCGCCGGACCTCGCCGCGGGCCGGGGCCGGCGGCAGGTCCACTGCGGGTGCAACTGTCTTGCCGTCGATCGCGAGGATCGCGCGGCGGTCCACGAACGAGAACTCGAACCGGTGCGTGCGGCCGACCTCGAGCGACACCCCGCGGGCCGTCTCCAGCGGGCCCTTCCCCTCGTGCGTGATGATGGCCAGCCCGCCGGCCCGCGCCCCGACGGTGACCTCGGCGCTCACCGCGTCGGCCCCGTCCATGAGGCGGCACGCGAAGCTCCCGTCCTCGGACGACGCGAGCACCTGAACGTCGCACGACACGGAGAAGTCGTTCGCGGGGGGGAGCTTCTCGAACGCCCGCTTCGAGAGCGGCAGCCGGCCGACGGACCGGAGCCCGTCGTAGCTGTTCCACACGCGAACGGCCTGCTCCTCGCGGTCGTCGAGGCTCCAGTTGCGGTACGTGACGGCGCGGATCGCCTGGGCGTGCCGCCCGGCGTCGAGTTGGAGCTCGCCGCCCCTCACGACCGCGTCGGTCGCGGGCTCGGGCTGGCGGTCGGAGGCCGGCGGGAGCCGCGGGTCGTTCTCGGCCGGGTCCGCGAGCCACCGGGCGTTCCACCCGCCGGGGTCGGGGACGAACGCCATGTCGTACACCGGGAACCGGGTCTCGCGGAGTTCGGCGAGCGCCTTCCGCAGCAACTCGCCGTCGGCGTACACCTCCCCGTCGAGGATCGAAATGGTTTCGCCGGGCAGGCCGACGACGCGCTTGACGTACGGCTTGCGGTACTCCCGCGGGTCCGGGTCCGGGCAGTGGAACACGCCCATCTCCCAGCGCCGCGGGCGGCGGAGGTTGAACACGTTCTTGTCCACCAGCAGGCGGTCGCCGTTGAGGTTCATCGCGTCGGCGAGCGAGAACCGCTGCCCGCAGTTGGGGCACCCGACGGAGTCGTACTGGTCGGCGGCGCTGCCGCCGGCCGCCGGGGCCCCGACCCGGACCGGGTAGCCGCACCGGGGGCACGGCCCCTCGCGGTGGTTCCCGAGCAGCGCCGGGGCCATGCTCCCGGTCGGGACGCCGAACGGCTCCAGCGCGACGACGCGGACGAAGAGGAACAGCGACACGAACACCGCGGCGATGTTCGCGAGCAGGCGGTACGGGTTGGGCAGTTGTGCTTCGGGCTTCGGAGGGGCCGCGGGGGGCACCCCGGGCGGGAGCGGCAGAGGGGCGGGGCCGATCTCGTCGGCGAGCGGGAGCGTGAGCGGTTCGGGAGCCGGGACGGGCAGCGGCAGTTCGTCGGCGAGCGGGAGTTCCCCCGGCGGCGGGTCGGCGGGCGGGTCCGCGGCCGGCGGTGCGTCGGGGTGGTCCATGTGCGAATCCCGCCGGGCGAGCGGGGGCGTGCGCCCCCGGGTGGAGCCGAGAGAAGCCTCGGGGGCTCACGCCCCCGCTCGCCGAGCCCCGGTCTCACTCGTCCTGTTCGAGGACCGCGAGGAACGCCTCCTGCGGCACCTCGACCTGCCCGATCTGCTTCATCCGCTTCTTGCCCTCGGCCTGCTTCGACCAGAGCTTCCGCTTCCGGGTGATGTCGCCGCCGTAGCACTTCGCGGTCACGTTCTTCCGCATCGCGGCGATGTTCTCGCGGGCGATGACCCGCGCCCCGATCGCCGCCTGCAGCGACACCTCGAACAGGTGCCGGTCGATCTCCTCGCGGAGCTTCTTGAGGATCGCCCGGCCCCGGCGCTCGGCGTTCGTGCGGTGGACGATCACCGACAGCGCGTCCACCTTCTGCCCGTGGACCATGATGTCCATCTTCACGAGGTCCGCCCCGCGGTACCCGAGCACCTCGTAGTCCATCGTGCCGTAGCCGTGCGTGACGGACTTGAGCTTGTCGTACAGGTCGTAGATCACCTCAGCGAGCGGCATCTCGTACACGAGGATCACCCGCAACTGGCTCAGGTACTCGGTCCGCACGAACACCCCGCGGCGGTCGGTACACATCCCCATGAGCGCGCCGATGTTCGCGGCCGGGATCAGGAAGCTGATGCGGACGATCGGCTCGCGGAACTCCTCGATGAGCCCGCCGTCGGGCACGTCCTGCGGGCCGTGCAGCGTGACCGTCTCGCCGTCCTTCTTGAGCACCTCGAACGACACGTTCGGGGCGGTCTGGACGAGGTTCAGCTCGCTCTCGCGCTCGAGCCGCTGCTGGATGATCTCGCGGTGGAGCATCCCGAGGAACCCGCACCGGAACCCGAACCCGAGCCCGTCGGACACCTCGGGCGTGAACGTGAACGAGCTGTCGTTGAGCTTCAGCTTGCCGAGCGCCTCCCGCAGGTCCTCGAACTCGTTGTTGTTCACCGGGAACAGCCCGGAGTACACCATCGGCTTCGGTTCTTTGTACCCGGCGAGCGGCTCGGCGGTCGGGTTCGCGGCGTCGGTGACGGTGTCGCCGATGCCGACGTACTCGATGTTCTTGATGTTCGCGGTGAAGTACCCGACCTGCCCGGCGGACAGCTCGTCGCACTTCACCATGTCGGGGCGGAACTGGCCCATCTCGGTGATCGCGTACTCGCGGCCGGCCCGCATGAACTTGATCTTCTGGCCCGGCTTGATGGTGCCGTCGATCATGCGGATGTAGACGACGACGCCCTTGTAGGTGTCGAAGTGCGAGTTGTAGATCAGCGCCTTCGTCGGGGCGGTCGGGTCGCCGGCCGGCTGCGGGACGCGGTCGATGACCGCGGCGAGCAGGTCCTCGACCCCCTCGCCGGTCTTGCCGCTGACCCGCATGACGTCCTCGGGGTCGATCATCACGGCCGTTTCCATCTCGCCGATGACGAAGTCGGGCCGGGCGTGCGGCAGGTCGATCTTGTTGAGCGTCGGGATGATCTTGAGCCCGGCCTCGATCGCGAGGAACCCGTTGGCGACGGTCTGGGCCTGGACCCCCTGGAACGCGTCGGCCAGCAGGATCGCGCCCTCGCAGGCGGCGAGGGACCGCGACACCTCGTAGTTGAAGTCGACGTGGCCGGGGGTGTCGATCAGGTTCAGCTCGTACCGCGTCCCCTTGTACTCGTGGTAGATGGTGACCGGGTGCATGCGGATCGTGATGCCGCGCTCGCGCTCCAGGTCCATGCTGTCGAGCGTCTGGGCCTTGATGTCGCGCTCGGAGATGGTGCCGGTCTTCAGGAGGAACTGGTCGGCGAGGGTGCTCTTCCCGTGGTCGATGTGGGCGATGATGCAGAAGTTCCGGATGTGTGCGGTCGGCGTCGGCATGTGCTGGCGGCTCACGGGTGCCCGCCCGAGATTACCCCGGGCCTACCTCAAGATAGTAGCAGCCCCGCCGAAGCATGAATAGGGCTCCGCGGCATTGACCCGGGTGGGGATTCCCGGAAGATGACCCCGTACCGCCGCGGCCCCACCACCCCCGAGGCCCGTAATGGACCGCTCCCCCGCGACGTTCCTCGCCCTGCTCGTCGGCGGCGTCCTGCTCGTCGGCTACTTCGTCCAGAAGAAGACGCACCCCGACGGCGGCCCGACCACCGACCCGGACGTCCTCGCCTCCGATTACGTGCGCGTGGAGACGGCGATCAACGCGGCCAAGGGCAGGGTCGTCCTCATCGACTGCTGGGCCACGTGGTGCGGCCCGTGCGTGGCGAGCTTCCCGAAGCTGGTCGAGAAGAACGAGAAGTACGGCCCCCAGGGGCTCGTGGTGGTCACCGTGAACCTCAACGACGCGGACGAGGCCGACAAGGTCAAGGAGTTCCTCCAGAAGCAGAACGCGACGTTCACGAACATCCAGATGAAGCACGAGGAGGCCGCGTACAAGGGTCTGAAGAAGCGGCTCGGGTTCGGCGGGGGCATCCCGCACGCGGCGCTCTTCGACCGCACCGGCAAGCGCGTCTGGACCGGCCACCCCGAGAGCCCGGAGCTGGAGTCGCGCCTGCAAGAGGAACTCGCCAAGCCCGCCCCCGCCCTCTAACCTTTCCCCGCCCCGGAGACAATCGATGCTCCTTCGCACGCTCGCCGCCGCAACGCTGTTCACCCTCGCCGCGGTCGTCGGGACCGCGGCCGACGAACCCGCCAAGGCCGGGGCGGTGGACGTCACCGAGGCCCGCGCCGCCGACATCCAGAAGGCGTTCGCCGGTCAGAAGGGCAAGGTTGTGCTGGTGGACTGCTGGGCGACGTGGTGCGCGCCGTGCGTCAAGAAGTTCCCGCACCTCGTCGAGCTGCACAAGAAGTACGCCGACAAGGGCCTGGTGTGCGTGAGCCTCAGCATGGACAAGTACGGCGACGAGGACGAGTACAAGAAGGACAAGGTGGTGAAGTTCCTCACGGACAAGGGCGCGACGTTCCCCAACTTCATCGTCGCTGACCCGAAGAAGGACGAGGAGGCGCTCGTCAAGCTCCTCGGCGACTACACCGCGATCCCATACATGGTCATGTTCGACCGCGAGGGGAAGAAGGTGTGGACCAGCGACGAGAAGCTCGACGACGAGAAGCTCGCGAAGCTGATCGAGGAGCAGTTGGCGAAGAAGTGACCACAGAGCGGAATTCGGAACGCGGAGTGGGGAACGGAAGACACGAACACGTCTTCGGTTCTCACTCCGCGTTCCGCGTTCCGAATTCCGCACTCTTTCGGGCCGCGGCCCGGGCCGAGGGTCGCCCGACCGGCAGCAGCTTCGGCCGCGGGACCACGACGCCGACGATCCCGCCGCTGCGGTCCCACAACTCGCGGTAGCCCGTGCGGAGGAACGCGAACACGTCTTCGTTCGGGTGGTCCTTCAAATAGACCTTCACCAGCTCCGCCATCTGCTCGTCGTACCGGTCCTTCGAGTGCGAGTGGACCGCGTACCGGCCCGGGTGCCGGCGGAGGTCGCCGTCGAACGCCGGGTTCATGTGGTACAGCTCGTGGAACACCGTCACGAGCTTCTCCTCGAAGCACTGGTCGAGGAACCGCGGCAGGCAGAACGTGAGCAGGTACAGCATCTCGCGGCCGTTCACGAAGAACCGCTGGACCTGGTACTCGACGTGCCCGTGGCGGCGGGTGAGCGCCCCCTCGCGGAACCGCAGCGGGGTGACGCGGGCCTGGAGCCCGTACCGGCTCCGGTTCCGGCACGGGGTGAACGACACGAGCACCCGCGACATGCGGACGTGCCACAGCGCCTCGCACCGGTTGGCGACGTCGTCGCACAGCGCCCGCATCGCGGCGGTGAAGTCGAGGGGCTCCGCGGGCACCGCGGGGAGCCGGGGCCGCCGGCCCTCGGGGACGACCCACCGGGCCGGCAACGGGCGGCGCGCGTCCCACCGCATCTCGAGCGGGGGCGGGGGTGCGACGGGTCCGGGGCGGGTGCCGGTCATCCGCGGTGGTCCTCCCGGTTGCGGAGCCTGGGTCGGAAGCACATGCTAGGGGCAAACCCGCCCGGGGTCAACGAACTGTGCGCGGCTTCCGCCCGCGCGGGACCCCTCCGCACATTTCCCGCGATCGCCTCAAGCGGCACGCCCGGCGCGACCGATACTTTCGGCACCAACGAGACTCCCGCAGCGACGGGACACCTTCCGGCATGGAGGCTGGTATGCGAACGAAGCGGCTTTGGGTTGCCGGCGCGGTGCTCGCCCTCTGCGGGCTGACCGGGTGCCAGACGTGGTTCGGCGGGCTCACACTGCCCAGCGGGCGGTACCTGGAGCGCCACTACCCGCAGTACTTCTCGCCGGACCCGGACTTCCCGCTCCAGCGCGAGCTGGCCAGCCAGGAGGACCCGGAAGGCGCGGCCCGTCGCGCCGGCGGCGCCGGGGGCGTCGTCCCCGCTCCGGCCCCGCCCCCGCCGCCGGTCCCGGTCGGCCGCTGACCAGGAGGCACGATCGAGGCGAGCGGGGGGCGTCAGTCCCCCGGTGCCTCTGCAATCGTACCGGGGGGACTG
>NZ_JBHYGG010000024.1:0-80082 GCF_051859125.1 Gemmata sp. | reverse complement strand
TGGTGGTGACATCTGACCACCGCGATGTAAGCACCTGAGGTTGCGGAAAGTGCAGCTTCAACGGGAGCCCGTAACCTCGGTCGCGGGCTCCACCTTTTTGCCGGCTCACCGCCGCACGCCGATCTTGGCCGCGTTGCCCTCGATCGGTCCGCTCCTCACGGGCCTGGAACCGATTGTCGCCAGGGACTGCCAAGCCAGCACCACCTCGTAGTCGTCGAGACGGTCGAACGGGTCGGGCGATGGGACCCTCCCGCTTTCCTGCTTCCGGCCGGCCGAATACGACGGCGCCGTCCCCAGGGACATCTTTCGCTACCCCTTCGCCCGACCGAAGCCTGCCGGTCGTGGCGGACGCCGACCGCCGTAGCCCTTGCCGAGACGATGTACCGGGATCAGGCGTCCGACCTGTTCCCGATCCTGGCCGACGCCCTGCAGGACTCCGGGTGCGAGAGCGATGACATCCTTGGGCACTGCCGGGTTCCTGGCCCGCACGTCCGCGGGTGCTGGGTGGTCGATCTGGTGCTCGAGAAGTCGTGAGCCGTCGACCCCGCTCGCGCACCGGCCCCCTCCGACTCAGATCTCTGAGCCCGGGCGAGGCGGCACCGACCGTCGGGGACCAAGAGGTCGGCCGACGAATCGACACTTGCAGGCTCATAGGCCCGCGCTGTGGAGCGCACGATCTCACAGATGAGAGCTGGCAGCAAACGTGAGGCGGACCCGCACGCGGTGTCCGGAAAGTCGGCGCCCGGAGCCAACTCCCCGGCCTGTTCCCGTCCCGGCTGCGGTGAGCGGCCCGCGCCATGCAACCCGCTGGGGGCACCTCCGCGGCCAGACAGGGCACGTCCATGCCGATCCCGAACCCCGCCCGCTCCGAACCGTTCGACCTTCGCCGGCACGGGGGCGGGCCCCGCGTCGAGATCACCATGGCGTTCCAGCCGATCGTCGACGCCGACCGCCGCGAGGTCTACGCCTACGAGGCACTGGTCCGGGGGCGGAACGGGGAGGGGGGCCCGGGAGGTCCTGGACCGCGTCCCGGCCGCCGGGCGGTACGCCTTCGACCAGGTCTGCCGGATCACCGCCGTCGCCCTCGCCGGGCGGCTGGGCGCACCCGGCCTCTCCGTGAACTTCCTGCCCAACGCCCTCTACGAGGCCGAGACGTGCCTGCGGACCACCGTCCGCGCGGCGCGGCACTACGCCTTCCCGGCGGAGCGGCTGGTGTTCGAGCTGACCGAGGGCGAGCGGGTGGCGGACGTCGCACGGGTCCGGGACGTGGTGCGGGAGTGCCAGGCCCTGGGCCTGCGGGTGGCGATCGACGACTTCGGGGCCGGGTACGCCGGGCTGAACCTGCTGGCCGACCTGAGCCCGGACCTGGTCAAGCTCGACATGGCCCTCGTCCGCGGGGTCGACGGGTGCCGCCGGCGGCGGGCGATCGTCCACGGGGTCATGGCGACGTGCCGCGACCTGAACATCGGCGTGGTGGCCGAGGGGGTCGAGGCGGCCGGCGAGCTGTCGGCGCTCCGGGACCTGGGGGTCCGGTACTTCCAGGGGTACCTGTTCGCGCGGCCGGCGGTCGAGTGCCTGCCGGAGGTCCGCTGGCCGGCGTGAGCACCTTCCAGCAGGGGCCGCTCAGCCCGACGGTGTTGGCGGGGTGGGAGGGGCTGGCGGCCGGCACGTGTCACGGGTCCCCACACGCGAGCGTTCGCCATGGCCGAAACGATCCGGCAGCTGACCCCGGGCGACTTGGCGGCGGTCGACGCCATCCAGCAGGTGGCGTACCGCCCGCCCTTCCGCGAGAACGTCGCGGTCCTCGCGGATAAGCTGGCCCGCGACCCGGGCGGCTGCTGGGCGTGCGAGGCCGAGGGGCGGCTGGTCGGGTACCTGCTCTCGCACCCCGCGTGCTTCGCGGACCCGCCCGGCTTGCATGCCCCCCTGGGCGAGCGGGCGGCCGAGCCCGACTGCTACTTCATCCACGACGTCGCGGTAGCCCCTGGCTCCCGCGGCAAGGGCGTGGCGGGGCGGCTCGTGGCGTTGGCCCTCGCTCGCGCCGCGCGGTGCCACCTCGCGACCGTCGCGCTGGTGGCGGTGCCGGGCGCGGAGGGGTACTGGGAGCGGGCGGGGTTTGCCCGCGTACCCCGCGGCGAGCCGGGGGCTGAGGTGGTCCGGAAGTCGTACGGTCCGCAGGCCCACTACATGGCCCGCACGGTCTGAACCCGTGTGAGTGGGGGTTGCCCGGCGCGGCCGCGGCTCTCCGGAGAGCGGGCTCAGATCTCTGATCCGGCCAGGCACGGACCGTCGGAGACCGAGGTGTTGCCCCGCCACCTGGTACGACGCGAGGGCGGTAACGCCCTGCGACCGTTGCGAGTGAGAGTGCGGCCCACCCGCCGGTCGGTCTCTCCTCCGACGGTCTACGGCTTGCACCTCCCCAGCAAGTGTTCGAGCCGGCCCTTCGCCGCTTCTCCGGTGCGACATTGCCGACCTCTTGAGCCACTGCCGCCACCCGCCCGGCGACCCCGCACACGGTGGGGCACGCGTTTGCGACCCACCTGCTGGAGGACGGGTACGACATCCGGACGGTGCACAGGGAGTTGCCGGGGTACCACAGCGTAAAGACGAGGATGGTCTACACCCATATCTCGGGCCGGGGCAGGGGGAGTCCGCAGTAGGCTGGACCGGGCCGCATCGGACTCGCCCCTGCCGAGGCAAACTAGCACGTATGTCCATCGTTCTGCTAATAAATAAAATCAAAATATTCAAATTCGTCTTGAATTGTTCATCGAATCGACTTCTACTGTTGGGAATCGCGGGACGGTAAAACAGTGACTCGATTGCTCCCGAAGCAAACTAATACGGAAATCGGGCATAAACCAATTCCGAGTTCTGTCACAAGAGGGAATCCGACAATGTCAAAGTTTGCGGCATGGGCACATGGTGCTCCAAGTGACCTCGGGATCCGTCTGCAGTTCTTCGAGGTCACGAGCCAGCAGCGACGCCAGTACCTCGGTTTTGGCGATTTGGAAACGTTCTTCACCGGACACGAGGTGGGTGTTTCGAGCACCGTCTCGTTCCGACCTGGTTTCGACGCAAAAAACATTATCGACCAAAACCAGAAAACTGCTTGGTCTAGCGTAGGCCATAGCTCTGAGAACCATGCTGAATGGTTCGCGTTCTGGTTTTCCAAACAGCGCGTGAATTTCCTTGAACTGACGCCGCGCCGTGTCGGAGGCAAAGCCAACGGGTTCCCACAGAAGATCCAGATCCATTACTCTGCTGGGCCAAATGACTGGCGATTGGTCCGAGAAGTGGCTCTAAATAACCCCGAAGACGGTTCCGACGGTGTGCTCATTTCGCTGGACAAGACAGTCGATACAGATGGGTTGCTGGTCACTGCGACCAAGCTGCGTACAGACGATTTCAACAACTACCATTTTCAGATGGCTGGCGCGAGGGCCGGTCATCGCACCTTGACATTCAGTGAAACTGCTGCGAAGAACGCAGCATTGCAACTGCCCTCGTCGCTGTTCTTTTTCGGGGATGAGCCCGATCTTCTTCTGCCCGCAGACGAATACGCGCGCGTCTACGAGAGGTTTGTTGAGGCGATCAAGAGCGGAAGTACTTCCGCAAAGGTGTCTCCAGCCGGTTTCACCTTCGCCAACTCCATCCACGGGTCGGTACTCACCGACTATGCCCAGAAGTTTCTTGATGCCTGCCATGCCCCCGTTGACGAGTTGCGCTTCCACTACTTCTCGGGAGACCCGGATTCCTACGCCAATGTCTATGCGCCACTCGCGGCGTGGGCGGATCAACATGGTTCAAAGCGACTGGTGTTGGGGTCGTTCGGAATGATCGGCGTTTCAGGAGGAGACGATGTGACAGCAGCGCTAATGAAGCAGATGCATGGCATCAAGGGGGATGATCGGATAGTTGAAGCCGTGCATTGGTCTTATAACTTCGGCGGAAACCATCGGTTACTGAATGTAGACGATACGGCACTGTCGGCGGATGGTCGGACATACCTGGCCAACATGTGAGAATTGCTCATGCCGATGCGCTTGCAAGCATCGACGAACCAAGTGGCATGTTGTCAACCCGCGATCCGCGGGGCCCCCGGGCGGGGGTTGCAACACCTGAACATCGCGGGGTGCCCGGCCGTCCAGGCGTGGGTCGCAGAGCAGATCGAGTCTCTGGCCGGCGCGCCGGGCCTCGTCGCGGGATACGCACAAGACCCCGACTCGCTCCCGTGGCGAACCGACTCGACCAACGACGGGGATCCTGAGTCGGGCTGACCGCCCGACCTGAAGCATGACGATGCGCGGTTTCCACGCAGACGCCCTGGTGGGCGGGCTCAGATCTCTGAGCCCGCCCACCAGGGCCGTCGGAGACCCGGGAGTGCGGCTGCCAGGGGTACAGTACCCGAGACGCTGTCGGCGCCCCTCCCGCCCGACGCCGACCCGACGTGCGCGCGACAAACGCCGGACGCTTTTGGTCAACCCGGCGCCCGGCTGCGCGAGCTACCGGAGCGGCCGACGTGTCGTCCACGTCGCTCTGCCGCAGGGCGGGGAGGCTGGCAGGTTGGACTCGGGGGGAAGCCCTGCTGTAGTTCGGTCTTTCCTCCGACGGTCCACAGACCCACGCTCACCCCGTTTGCGTGCGAGCGGCCCATCGGGGAGACTCGGTCCGATGCACACCGGGGGAGTTGCTCGACGCCGCCTGGGAAGTCGCCTGGTACTTCCGGACGCACGGTGGGTACGGGTCTGAGGTGAGGGCTCGTGCGGCCCTGCGCCGGCGGCCGGGGTTCACCGACCGGCAGCACGCGAGCGCACTGCAAAAGGGGCTGGCCCTGTTCGACGTCGCCGTCGAGTTAGTGTCGCGGGATGCCCGGTCGCTCCTGCGACGGACGGACGTGCGGGCCGCGCGGTTCCCGGCGGTCCACGACTGGGCCGGCGAGGCGCGGGACCGCTGCCCGGGGTTCCCCGCGGCGGCGTACCCGGCCGCGTTGTCCTGGGTCTTCTACCAGTACCACCTTCGGTGAAGGCCACGGGGATCGAGTACAAGTCTGCGGTTCGCCGCCCACGATCCGGGCGGCCACCCCGCCGCAGCCCGGGTTCGACCTGTGGGTCGGAACGTCCGCGGGCAAGAACCCGCAGGCTACCCTGCAGGCCGAGCCGGGCGGGCTGTACTTCTGCGACTACTGCAGGGGGGTAAGGGCGGGCCCTGCTCGGGGAGGTGGTGGCGGCGCCGGGCTCGGTGTTCGGTCCGGTCACCGTCGACGAATTGTGAGAGAGCCGGCCGTGGCACTCGAATGCGCCCTCACGGTCGGGCTCAGAGATCTGAGCCCATCAGCTGCTCACCGCCGGAGACCAAGGGGGCGCCTGCTACCGGGTGTGACGCGCCCCCTCTTGTGTCGCCCCGGGTCGATGGCCAGAATGGTGTCCGCTGTCATCGCAAGCCTCCAGACGTGATGGGCGGGCTCACGGCGGGTAGAGGGAGTCGACGTGAGCTCTGAGGTGGCGGTCCAGCACAGCGGCGAGCACCGTCAGGAACTTCACCGATTCGTTGAGCTGTTGCCGGGTGATGTCGAGTGCTTGCCCTGTGTGGGCGACCCGGTGCCGTCGTTGCACGATCTCGTCAAGTTTGTCCCGGATGAACGTGGCCGCCTCGGGCTTCCCCCACTTGGTCATGAACCGAGCATGTACGGCATTGAGCACGTCTTTCACCCCTAGCCCGTTGAACAACTCCGTCACGGTGCTAGCCGACGGGTTACTCTTGGTTGAGCAAAGGACCTGAGGGTCGATCTTCTCGGCGGTGACGATCGTGCACGCGGCCTTTATGTCCAGCAGGCGATCAGCCCGATCTTTCTTCGGCTGATGCGGGTGCCCCTTCATCGCTGTTTCGAGCAAGAGGTACACACTGTTGACCCGCATGTTCGACGGCAGCGACGCGAAAGGGACGGGGGGCGGGTGCACCGTCAGCTCGGTCAGGTGCTCGATGACCGTCGCCTTAAGGAATGCCTCGAAGCTGGCGACCATGAGCACAGCAGCACCGCCACGGAGACCGCTCACCTTCGTCTGGTCGGCTTTCCTTGGCGGGTTGGGGACGGTACGCTCTATGATCAGCAACTCCTCGGCGGACGCGATCGACGACTCAAAGTCGGTCAAAGCGCGGGACTTCGGCTTGGCCTTTGCCATGGGCGTTACTCCGAAATCACCGTGGTGATCAGTTCCTTCATCATCCGTACCCTGTACTGAAACAAGGTCGGGGTGTTCGTCCCGGCGGAAATGGCTGACTGGAAGCTGGCGTCATTGAACAGCCGCTTCATCCGTGTGATAATTTTCGAGCGGCGCGGCCGGAGGTCGTCGGGGTCAAGCCCGTGGCAGGCGAGCATCTGGGCATCATACAGAGCAGCGAGCACCTGACGGCGCCACTGGTCCTTCCCAGGCAGATAGCGGCGGAATGCGTACTCGCCGAAGGCCGCCTCGACGGCCTCGATCGCGTTGAGGAATTCCGCCTCCAACTGCTCGATCTTCTTCTTCGCCATTCGCTGGTTGTCGAGCAGGAAGTGGTCCAGGCAGCTCCTGACGCGGCTTGAGAACGTTTCCCAGGAGTCCATGAACGTGAAGTACCGCAGAACCAACTCGGCGTCCCGCATTTCCTGGTAGATGACAGACTCCTCCTTACGCTTGATGCCGAGAAGTTTGTGGAAGGCAGGGAGCTCGGAGAGGTCCAGTATCTTGTCGTTCAGGGGGCCAGGGTAAGCGCTGTTGCGGATCTCCTGGGCGTTCAACTTCACCCCGCCCGTGTTCAACCGTTGGAAAACCTCCAGCTTCACGTCGGGGTCGGACTGACGGAGGATGATGATTGCCCGGAGCGTCGGCCGCAACTTGATAACAGACTGCAGATCCGGGTGAAGGTCGTCAAAGGACTGCCCGTTGCAGTCCCCGAAGATCTCTAGGCCGGTAAGCTCGAGTCGCCCCCGCATGAAGGACCAGATGGCCATCAGCCGCTGCTTCCCGTCGATGACCGAGTACTTGCCGTATTTGTCCTCGTTCAGGAAGATCGGCGGGACTGGTACGTTCATCAAGAACGACTCGATCAACTTCGACTGGCGGGCCCCGTCCCACCGAAAACGGCGCTGGTAACGGGGATTGAGGTCGATCGCCTTGGTGGTGATCAAGTCGGTGAGCGTCGCGAGGTTGTAGTCGACCATGCTGGTCACCAACTCACGCTGCTTCGCCTCCCAAAACTGAACGGGGGCGTCCGGCTCCTGGTCGAGCTGCTCTTCGGACTCCTCGATATCGCGGTGCCTGTTGCCTGTGTCCGCCATGCCTGCTCCTCCGCCCGCGGCCACGCAGCGAGCTCACAAGCGTTCTAGCGTCTCGAATGAAGGCAATTCTACCAGCAGGACAACGTAGGAGCGCGTCCTTCGTGCGGGTGTAAAGAACGGGACAGGGCCGGAATGCCGTGTTTGACGTTTAATCCGGTTGGCTGAGCCCCCACCTTGGCGCTGAGGCCGCGGCGCCCGATCATACCCCGACTGGACCTTAAAGCCCCGCCCCCTGGCGTGGGTGAACGCTAGCCCCTGGGCATCGGGATGCATGACATCGAGAGAGCAATCGACGAGATTGTCGGGAAGCACAAGAACAACTCTAACCGGCTCCAACCCCTCGCGGATTATCTCGTCCGGCTATTTGCCGCCCTCGGACTCCCTGATACCAGGGGCGGGAGCACGGCCGAACTCCGGATTCCCGGTCTGGCTAGGCGGAAAGACTGGGACGTTGCGTACGACTTTGCCGGGAAGCCGCGCCTCCTCGTGTCCCTGAAGTCCATCTGGGCGAACGCTAGTGGGACCGTCCCGAACCGGATCGACGACCTGATGGGCGAGGTGGCAAACGCCCAGCAGATGTCTCCGGAGCTCGTCACGGGCTACGTGATGCTGTTCAACGTCGACGAGGACGGCCTTCGGAAGGAGGACGGGCGGTCGTGGTCGCAGTTCTTGGAGGAAGCAATCCGGACCATTGCCATCCGTAAGGCCCCGCTCTGGAACCAGGGCCTGATCGAGGGCTTCTGGTTCATCCGGTTCGACACCGCGAGGCCGGTCGGAGACCGGGTCGTCGATCTGCAAAGCACTGAGTCGAAGGGCGTGTCGTTCGTCTCCGCACTTCTGGCCGAACTCCGGCGGCGGGAGCCCGCGGTTCCATTCGTACCGCCCGCCACCCCTGCCCCGGGAACGTGACCCGACCTTTGCTCAATGATCCCCGGATCGGTACCTCCACCTCAGACTTCAATACCAGCCGCGTCCCCCTCCGGGTGGCCGCCTACCCGTGCACCGTAAGGTTCAGCATCGAGGACTGCGAGGATGTTTTCGATCGGATCCGCTTCTCGGCGAGCTTCAGGTAGTCCGGGTCGATCTCGTACCCGACGCTGTTCCGGCCGCAGTTGGCGGCGGCGAGGGTGGTGGTGCCGGTCCCGCTAAACGGGTCGAGCACAGTGTCGCCGACGAATGAGAACATCCGGACGAGGCGAGCGGCCAGTTCGAGCGGGTACGGTGCCGGGTGATGCTTGGTCGACGCCCCGGTCAGCCCGTACCAGATCTGCTGGAACCACTCCCCGTGGCACTTGGCCGGGATAATGCTCAGTATGCGGGTGGCAAGGTCCGGTGCCCGGTAACCGCCCGGTTTCCGCTGCATGAGGATGAACTCGATGTCGTTCTTGATGACAGAGTTCGGCTCATACGGCTTGCCGAGGAATGGGGCCCCGTTCCCTTCTGCTTCGTGCTGGGCGTTCGAAATCTTGTGCCAGATAATCGGGGTGAGATTGTCGTACCCGATGGCCCGGCACCGCTCCTGGATGGACGCGTGAAGCGGGACGACTGTGTGCCGGCCTTTGTTCTTCCGGCGTGACAGGCAAACGTCGCCGACTACACAGATAACCCGGCCGCCGGGCACCAGCGCGTCGAAGCACCGCTTCCAAACGCTGTCGAGTTCATTGAGGAAGTTCTCGTACTCCTTGATGTATCCCATCTGACCAGGGGACTTGTTGTACTCCTTTAGCGTCCAGTAGGGCGGCGACGTGACGACCAGGTGGACGCTCTCAGATTTCAGTTCGGGCATCTCGCGGGCGTCGCCCAAGTGCAGATGGTGCGTGGTTGGGAGTCGCGATACGATCCCGTCGATCTGGTCGGTGAGCTTCTCGTCCTTCGCGATACGGGGGAGAGCCGTCTGGTTGTTGGAAAGGTCCCCGAGACCGGATGGGAGATACTCCGCCCTTGGACCGGAAACGATGGGCTGTGATTTGACCGAGGATCGCATCCGAAGACCCTTCTGGACCGACAATATCGGTGAACGTGCAGTATAGGTACAGCCCGTAGGGATCGGGCTGCCAGTTGATCAAGATTTAACGATTTTGGCTTTGCGGTGTTAGATTTCTCGCGAATGGACCGGCCGGGTCGTTTAACCCGTCCGGATCACCACACACTCGCGCCTGGCGTTCCGGGCTACGAGGGCTCGCGCAGGCGGGGTGTCTCTCGCGGCCGGGGCGCGGCCACACGTAGAGCCCGTGACGCTTCGGTTGATGCTGGACCAGGAGACGCCGAACCGCCGCATCAGCGCGGGGCGGTCGGGGCAGGTCGTGCGGTAGAGGTGCAGGATCTCGCGGGCGTGCTCCGCTCGCAGACGGACCCCCGTCACGCTCACAGATCTGAGCCCGTCAGGCGTTCAGCCGACGCGTACCAAGACGCCGGATGCGACGTGGCCGATATCCTTGCGCACTGCCGCGGGCCGGGGCCGCACGTCCGCGAGTGTTGGGTGGTGGATCTGGTGTTGGGGAAGGCGTGATCCGGTTCCGCTCAATACCGCACAGATCTCTTAGCGCGGCGTTGACCGTCGGAGAAGAGAGTCCCGCCCGTCGCGACCGTCTGCGTGCGCTTGCCGGCCGGATTGGAAGAGTATGCCTCGGGAGCGTCACAACTTCGGGTCACATGAGGTCGCGATTCTCTGGAGTATCGCGGGGGTACCAGCGGCTCTCCCTCACGGGCCGCGGACCAAGCGGGCGAGGAAGGGCGAGCACGAGCAGCGTGCCCCCAACGGCCCAGCCCCATGGCCAAATGACCCCTTGGATCAAGAGGCACCCTGGGTACACCAAGACGGCCAAAGCGATCGCGGCTCGCGCCCACCGAGGCCATCCAATCCACAGATTGAACATTACACCCTCTACTGACCGTTCAGTGTACCGCGCCGAACTCTCTGGCGGGTGAACCGAGCATCACCCCGCCGTCAATCCGCGGCCCCGCCGAATCGCGGCGGGAGCCCGAACATCTTGAAGCGGAGCCGGTCGAGCCAGCGCGGCGGGAGGAGCCACGGGAGCCACGTCAGCGGAACCGCGTCGGCCCCCACCGGGTAGCGGGCCTTCGGCGAGCGGGCCGTGAGCGCCGTCAGCAGCGCACGCGCCACCACCGCCGGCGGGCTCCCCTTCTTCTCCTTCGCGACCGCCCGCTGGAGGAACGTGCGGAACGTCGCCTCGTACCGCCGCAGGCCCTCGGGCGGGTACGCCGCGATCGCCGCCTCGCCGTCGCGCTGGAGCGCGTCCACGGCCGGCGTTGCGATGCCCGCGGGCGCGACCAGCACGACGTGAATCCCCCACGGGTGCAGTTCCATCCGCAGCGCGTCCGTGACCGCCTCGATCGCGTACTTCGACGCGCACAGCGCCCCGCCGAACGGGATCGTGACCTTCCCGCCCACCGAGCCGATGTTGACGATGCGGCCCCTCGCCATCCGGACCAGGGGCAGGAACGCCTGCGTGACGACCACCTGCCCGACGACGTTCACTTCGAGCTGCCGCCGCAGGTCGGCGGCCGCGACCAATTCGATCGGCCCGGGCACGCCGTACCCCGCGTTGTTGACCAGCCCCGCGAGGCCCGCGGCTCCGACGGCGGCCCCCACCGTGCGTGCGGCCGTGGCGACCGACGCCCCGTCGGTGACGTCCAGCAGCACGGGCACCAGGTTCGGGGACGCGGCGGCCGTCAGCGCGGCGGCGTCGGCCGGCTTGCGGACCGTGGCGAACACGCGGTACCCGGCCCCGTCGAGGGAGAGGGCGCACGCGCGGCCGATGCCGCTCGACGCACCGGTGACGACGACCGATCCGCGGGGCGTGGGCATGCTTCGGTCTCACGGCCCGGCAGTGCGAGCGGCCGGGCTTTACAGGTTGGGGACGAACGGGTGTGGTAGAACTTACCGCAGGAGGTCGCCACGTGTCCACAACCATGACCACGAGTCCGCCCAGGCCGGGGTTCCACACGATGGCTAGACCCACGGGCGCACGGGTTGGCGTACAGTTCGGCAGGAGGATGGAATGTCTCTGACGCCACAAGCTGAGGCGGCGAGTCGGCAGGCTGAAGCGCTCCTCGGCCACCGCCGACGGGAGCTGGTCTCCGACCAGGAGCTTGGGCAAGCGATGGTCGTCCGCCTGGCCGCGTGCCGTGGCTTCGAGGTGGCCCCTGGCTTCATCCATCGCCTGCCGCCGGCCGCACTCGCCGCTGCGACGGCATACGCCCTCGAGATCTTAGACCCGGCGTGGGCGGTCGTGCCCTGGGGGATCGGTTGCCCTCCCCCGACGGGTGAACTTCACGCCCAGGAGTTAGAGGCCCTGACACAACCTACGCGGCGAGTTGAACGTCGTCGCTCAGGATGCGGAAGCAGATGACGCTGGCGGCAAGGGACGTCCAGGCGTCGCGGATGACGGCCGAGCGGTCGTACCGCACCCGCATCCGCCGCAGCCCCTTGAGCCAGCTGATGGTCCGCTCCACCACCCACCGCACCCGGCCGAGGCCGCTGCCGTGCGGCTCGCCCCGCTTGGCGATCTTGGGCTCGATGCCCAGCCACCGCAGCAGGGCACGGGCCGCCTGGCTGTCGTACCCGCGGTCGGCGTACACCTCGTCGGGCAACTCCTTCGGCCGGCCGGGCGTGCCTTTCACTTTCGGGAAGGCGAGGACGGCGGGGAACAGCTGGGTGTGGTCGCTCTTGTTCGCCCCGGCCGAGCGAGCGGCCAGCGGCACCCCCCGGCGGTCCACCAGCAGGGTGTACTTCGTCCCCGGTTTCCGGCGGTCCACCGGGCTCGGGCCGGCGCCCGCCCCGCCGCCGAATGCCCGCACGATCACCCCGTCCACGATCACCGTGTCCGCGTCCAGCTTGCCCGCCCGCTTGAGCAGGCCGAGCAGGTCGGCGTGCACCCGGTCCCACACGCCCCGTTCCTCCCACGCCCGGAGCCGGCGGTGGGCCGTCCGCCCGGAACACCCCAGCTCCCGAGGCACGTCCTCCCACCGGCAGCCGGTCACCAGGACGAACCAGATGACCCGTACGGCGACGCGGTGCCCGACCCACGGGCGACCGCCCTTCGGTCCTACCCGCGGTGGCTCGGGCGGCAGGTGGTGGGCGACTAAGTCAAAGAACTCGTCCGGCAGGTGTGCGGTGGCCACAACGGGAACTCCTTCGGGCGAAGGGTCGCCGTGCCATCGCGCAAACCTCATGCCAGGGTTGTGTCAGGGCCTCTTAGCCGCCCTCAAGCGTGTTGCCCAGCAGGTGTGGGATCTATCGCAAGGCGAGAGCAGATGACGCTGTAGTGCGGACACCACTTCCGCATTGAGCGGTGGCTATCTATCGGGGCTATGCATCGGATCGTTCGAGTCCCGACCGCCGGGCGAAGACGTGGCCCACAGCAGTCTTGATTGCATCCCCCACATTCTTAGGCTTCTGAGCGTAACCGAGCGACTTCGCGACCTCGTGCCACTGCGCGGCGCTCAGCCGCTTCTCGAACCCCTTCACTTCCACCTCAACCGCTTCCCGTGTGAGGGTGGGCTCAGACAGCGCGCGGGTCTGAAGCGCAGCCACGAGCGCCACTACATCGGCCGGCTGAGCTTTCGCCGGCTTCGGGGCGGCCGGTGCTTTCGCCACCCGCGGCTTGGCAGGCTTCTTACCCGGTTCGGGCAGCTTCCCGGAAGTGCGGTACTCCTCGGCGAGCTTCAAGAACTCAGCGAACGCGGTGAACTCGTGGTGTGCAAACGGGCTGAGCCGCTCGGCGACGTCGAGCAGGTCTTTGGCCGGATTCTTGGTCGCGGCCCCGATCACGTCAGCTAGGCCGCGAAGGTACTTCTGCAAGTCGGCCACGGTCATTTCGCTTCCTCCACTGTCTTCCGTGTGTGGCGACGCTCACCGGGTTGGCGGCAAACTGCGGGCAGGCGCTTGATGAACTCCTCGGCGAGTGCCTCGAACGTGGTCCGCAGCGGGTGCCGGCCGTCGGGCGCTTCGAACGCATACTCGCCCTCGCGGATCACGACCCGCTGCTGAATACTCGTGTCGAACTGGTACACGTCGCTGCCGTACACGTCCAGGCACTGTTGGGGCAGGTTGCGCAGCAGGTCTTGCTCCTTCGGCGTCAGGTTCTTCTCCTGCGTCCCGTTGACCACGAGCCCGAGCATCTTCAGGTCCGGGTTCACCTCGGCCTTCACCTCCATCACGCGCCGCAACAGCGGGGTGATGCGCTCGATGGACTTCACGCTCGGCATCACCGGCGTGAGGACGTAGTCGCTCGCGGCGAGGGCGTTCGCGCAGCACAGGTTCAGGAGCGGGGGGCAGTCCATCAGGATCACGTCGAACCGCTTGGACAGCCCGCGGGCGTGGAGGGCGCGGCGCAGGATCATCCGCCCGTCGTGCCGGCCGTTCCACACCTTCCCGGCCCCGCCGACGCGGAGCAACCACTGCACCGTTTGGTTGAGTTCGGCGTAGGCCAGGCGGTCCGTCGCCGCCACCAACTGCGAGTGCGGGTTGAGTTGGGGCAGCGGGAGCGTGAAGTTCGCGAGCTTGGCCGGCTTCTTCTGCGCGACGTCGGCGAGGAAATGCTGGATGAGCTTGTGGCCGTCCTTCGAGTGCCGGGCGAGTTCGTCGTTGGGCACGAACAGGCTGGAGAGGGAGCCCTGCAGGTCCAGGTCCACGAGCAGCACCCGGTATCCGCGGGCCGACAGCGCCCACGCGAGGTAGGCGGTCAGCGTCGTCTTGCCCACGCCGCCCTTGAGGTTCAGCACGGAGACGATCGGCGTGCGGCGCTCGGCGAGGGGGCGGAACGGCGGCGCGCCCTTCATGACGGGCTGCGTCCAGATGCGCCCTTCCATCTCCAGGGCGCGGCGGATGCGGTTGTCGTGAGTCTTCTGCGTCTTGCGGGTGGCCTCGCGCTCTTCGGACAGGTCGCCCAGTGCCGCGGCCTGCTGCTCCACTTTCGCGGCCAGAGTGGCGTTCCGCCCCCGCTCCTCTGCGAGCGCGGCGGCCCCCTCGTCCCGGTCGGCGATCAGGCCGGCAATCACGGTCTCCTGCTTGGCGACCTTGTGATTCAGGTGCGCGGCCTCGATTTGGAGCGCTGCAATTCGCTCCCCCTGCTCCCGGATCACCTCGTCACGGTGCTTCTGGAGCCACTTGCGGATCAGCCAGTCGAGCCCGCCGACGAGGAACGTAGTGACGCCGATAAAGATCGAGACCGCCTGTTCGGTGCTCATTAGGGGCGACTCTCTGGGTGCGGCAAACTGTCGGGGCTGTAAGGGTTAAAGCGTCGCACGCCGGGATGAACGAGGCAAGCAAAATCCTGCTCACGCGGATGGGCGGGAGAAGCCGAGGAATCCACCTCAACCGCACCTGATCGTTGAGAGGTTCCACAATGCCGCGAAAGCCGCACGCCTACACGCCGATTTCCCGGGCCGAACCCGAGCCCACCGAACCGACACCGGCCGAACTGGTCGCCGATGGGGTGATCGGTCGCCGTGATGCGGCCCGCCTGTGCGGCCACGGGTTGTCGTGGATGGACGAGCAGATTGCATCGGGACGCATCCTCTCGTTCGTGCTGGACCGCCGGCGGGTGATCCCCCGCAAGGCGCTGATTGACTTCCTCGCGGCCGAGATGGTGAAGGCCGCGGGGTGAGGAGCGGTACGCCAGGCCGGACAGGGCGGGATAAAGCTGGTCGCGCCTTGCAACCGGCGAGCAATCGGGGATGATGTGGCGGGTCGTCGGTTGGTTCGAAATCAGAGGGTGGTTACTTTGCTTCCCGTGCCCCCAAAACGTGAGCCAGATCAACCCAACGAACAGCCGGCTGCGCTACCGTCTTCATCCAAGCCCGCTGCCGCTCTTCCGCAGCAAGGATCAACCGAAGGGGGGCTCAGTTCGGGTCGGGGGTCTCCAGCAGACGACGGCGGAATGTTCGAACCGCTCTTCACGACAAGGCGAGCGGGGAAAATCGCCCTCGTGCCGTTGATTCCGATCCTCATGCTCTGTGCCTTCCAGAGCGTCCCCGGGTGGGGCCTGCGCGGGGTGGACTTCGACCTCGAACCGAGCGACTACTTCAAGATCGCGGTGGTTTGCGGATTTGTTGGCGGTGCCCTCGGCGCAAAGTATCGCGTGCTGGGAGCATTCGCAGGGGCTCTGTGTACGGCGGGAGGCTTTGCCGCGCTCCACGCATTGCTCTTGGTTTTCAACCGTATCTTCGGATTGGTTCTGCTGATCGGAATGTTCCTCGGAATGTTGCCGGCAGCGATCCTCTATACCTGGGTGGAAATGCTTCTAGACCGCTTGGGGTACGGTTCCGAGATTCCTCCTGGTGGTCCGCCAACTGATAGCAGCAACCATCAAACCTGATCGAGTCGCGCGGCGACGTGGTGAACGGCCAGGCGGTGCCGGCGTGGGGTGGCCGAGTTGGTGGCGCTCGTGGACGGGTACGCCGAGTGCCAGGGGCACCGGCGAGCGGGCTGTCCGAGCAGGTGTCCGGGTTCGCGTACCGGTTGGCTCACGAGGAGGAGTGCCTGGCGGTCGAGAACCACCGGGTCGTCACCTTCCCGCCCGAAGGCGCAGCAGTACAGCAGGCCGAGTGGGACAAGTTGCTGGCGGAGCAAAGGCACGCCGATTCGTCCGGCAGCCGGGGGACCGACGGGTGAACCCCGGCCCCGGCCGACCGGGCTCAAATCTCTGAGCCGGCCAGCGCCAGACCGTCGGAGACCAGCGGCCGCGGCTACCCGACACGCCCTCGGCAACCCCTCTCACCTACCGCCGTGCCAGCAGGTCGCACGTCGGTGGCCGGGGACCTTGGTCAAGCTGGGTGCCCGAATGCACGAGCTAGCGGCGGGGTTGTCGTGTCGTCCATGTCGTTCTGACGCGTGGCCGGGAGGCGGTCAGTGCGGTCGGTATCAGGGGGAAGCCCCTTCTGCCGGTCGATCTCTCCTCCGACGGTCCACGGCTCGCACCCGCCCGGCGCGCGTGCGAGCCGTCGCCTCGAGGTTGGCGCGGTGCGACAACGACGAGATCCTCACCCACTGCCGCGCGTCGGGGCCGCCATGCGGGGGTGCTGGGTGGTCGATTTGGTAGTAGGGAAGGCGTGATCGGGATCCCCTCAATGCCGCGCAGAGATCTTAGCGCGGCGTTGACCGTCGGAGAGAAGAGAGCCCCGCCCGTCGCGACTGCCGTCCTGCGCTCGCCCAACGAGGGCGCGCGCCGGGCGGGTGTCTCACGTGGCCAGGAGGCGAGGTTCGGCTCAGAGATCTGAGCCCGGGCGAGCCGGCACCGACCGTCGGAGACCGCGAGACCGGCCGCCGGGCGACCTTCATGCCCGCTTGCACCCTATGTGGTAAATAGTGCGGGGTTGCTTCCGATCCGCGTGAGCCGGCGACGGCTTCCGTCACCAACCGTGTCCCGCCTCAGACGGGATCGCTTGCACACGGCCGCATGGTTTGGGATATTTGGTTGGTCGACCTCATCACGAGTTCGGCGAGCAGAGGGCTCCGTCGCGTGACGCTCATCCAGCCGACCGAGTCGGTGCTCACCTGTGACGTCTGCGGGTTCGCCGGGCTGGTCGGCCTTCGCGGCCGGGATTGGTCGCCGTATCGGATGGCCGCGGTGGCGGAGCGGTGGGTCCGGTTCGGATTCTGCACCGCCTGCGGTGTGTCGTGCGTCCGACCCGCGTTCGGCGGGCCGCTGAGCCGCCAGCCGGCCCCGCTGGCGCGCCGCGGCGGCGCGGTGCCGGTGTCCACGTGGGAGTCGGTCCCGGACGACTCGACCCCCGGAGTGTGCCCGGCGTGCGGCGAGACCGATGCGCTGCTCTGGTGGGTTTCCGACCCGCACACCCGAGTGCGGTGCCCGTGCTGCTGGGCTGGGCCGCTGCGTCTTACCGACCACCGCGCCAGCCATCCGGGTTGGTAACGCCGAGGCCGAACAGGTCGCTGCACCTGACCCAGCGGGCATGTAGGCTTTCTGGGGTTCACAGCTCACTCGGCCCCCGCCGCTGCTGAGCTTATTGTTCGTCGGCGGAGGGCTTCCGAAGGATGAGCGTCAAAGTCCTCGCGCTCGACCTGGAGCGTACCCTGATCGACGATGCCCTCAGCGGCCGCCCGCGCCCCGGCTTGTCCGAGTTCCTCTCCTTCTGCGGCGAGCGGTTCCGGCGGGTCGCGGTGTTCACCACCGTCGAGGAAGCCGACGCCCGCGACGCGCTGGCCAGGTTGGACCGGGCCGGCCACCTTCCCTCGGGTCTGCTCGACCGGCTGGAGTTCGTCGGGTGGAGCGGCGAGTTCAAGGACTTGGCGTTCGTGCCGGATGCCACGCCGGGCGAGGTGGTGCTGGTGGACGACGACGACGGTTGGGTCCGGCCGGATCAACGAGGCCAGTGGGTGCCGGTCGCGGCCTGGGACGGTGGGCCTGACAGCGAGCTGGCTCGCGTGCGAGTGGTGTTGGAGGGCTGGCTCTCGGGCTGTCCCCAAGCCGCCGAACTCTGCGCTGCAGCAGACCGCGACCTCCTCAGCGATCTGTGACTCTTGGCGCCAGCGGCCGCGGCTGCTGAGCTTTCTGTACGGCAGCGGAGGCGACTGGATGGTGTCACGGCTAGATCGGTATCGAGCGTGCGCCGCCACCTGTACCGCGATCGACCTCGTTTCAGCCGCGTCGGTCCGGCACTACAACCGCGCGTCGGATCAGATGCGAACGCTCGTGGCCGAGGCTTACCAAGCCGGGCCTGAGGCTGTAGCCCAGTTGCTCCCACTGCTGGACGAGTCGCCCGCAAATCGGTGGCTCGCGTACCAGTTACTGGATTTAGGCCGGCCGCCCCCGACCGCGGTTGATCGGTGCCTGTCAATCATTCGGGGTGTCGCGATGGGGGAGGAGCCGGCCGATGCAACGGGCGCGGCCATGTGGCTTCGGGAGTGGCAAGCGAGACAGGCCGAATCAGGCGCGGAAGCTGTCCCCCGCGGTTGAGCGTCATTGGTCCTTTGGGCGGGGGCCAGCTTCCCTAGTTGTCCGGCGACAGAGGCGTCGCGGATGGAGTACCTCCCGCCGGGTGTGCTGGACGAGCGGCCGGACCTCCACACACTCCATGATCGGTGGTACGTCTCGCACCTGCTGGCGATGCAGGGAGCGGCCGCTGTACCCGCCGGCCCCCGACCAGCCGCCAGTCTACCGGCTCCTGTTCCTGCCGACGTTCACCCGCCCGGCTCTCGTCCGGGTCACCAACGCCGGCGGGTGGCGGCTCGTCCGCAAGCACACGAACGGGCGAGGCGGGTACGAGCCGGGTCGGCTGGCGTCCGAGGCCGAGCGGGAGCTGACCCCTGGCGAGGCCAAGCGACTGACCAAGCAGATCGAGCGGGCCAGCTTCTGGGACATGCCCAGCTCCGAGCGCGCCGACGGGCTGGACGGCTGGCGGTGCGTGGTCGAGGGCGCGCGTGACGGCCGGTATCATGTGGCGGACCGGTGGTCCCCGCGGCGGACTCCCTTCGCCGAGCTGGCCGAGTTCCTCCTCGGGCTGTCCGGGGCGGTCCCGCGGGAGGCCCGACCGGCGAAGTTCCTCGGGTCGTTCGCGGAACTGGCCGAGCGGATGCGGCCGCGGACATCGGATGGCGAGTAGGGCCAAACCAGGTGGCGTGTTGTCAAGTGGCGATTCGTGAGTCCCAGAGCGGGTCGAACGGGGTACGGTTCTTGAGCGCCCCGTAGCAGATCATCATCAGCTTCCGCATGCACCACCCGGTCGGGCTCAGCTCTCTGAGCCGGCCAGCGGCGGACCGTCGGAGACCGAGGTGTTGCCCGGCCGGGGGACGAGAGCCTTGGCGACCGCGGGTCAGCGCACGCGGCGCTCTTGTGCCGCCCCGGGTCGAGGGCCAGAATGATGTCGTGGTCATCGCAAACTTCCGGACGTGACGGGCGACCACACTTCACACTAACGCACACGACGGCTTGCATGGATTCTTTCGGCGTTGAAGGCCACCGAGGGGTGAATGTGTTGGACCGCTTCGATGTCCTGATCGATCCGGCGGCCGTCGTCCGCTGGCCGGAGGGCGGCGGGTTCCAGCCGGCCGAGGTCTGGATCAACGACCGGCCGCTCCTCGAACTGGTCCGGGCGGCCGAGGAGCCGTGGGCACGGGCCGAGAATGCCGAGCGGACCCCTGACCCGGACACCTTCTCCGGGCCTGTCACGCCGGGGGCGTACCTGTACCCCGCGGCCTGCTCGGTCTTGCTCCCGTCCCGCGAGTGGCTCGGCGATCCGCCCGATCCGGGGTTCGTGTTGGACGCCGACGACCCGCGCCGCGGCAAGGCGATGGTGCTGGGCTGCACCTGCGGCATCTCCGAGTGCTGGTTCGTCCAGGCGCGGATCGAGGTCGGGCCGGACGTGGTGCGGTGGTCGGACTTCGGGCAGTTCCACCGCCCGGAGTGGGTGTACGGGCTGGGGCCTTTCACCTTCGACCGCCGGCAGTACGAGGCGCAGTTGGCCCCACGACACGTCGACGTGAACCTTGCGTGACTGCATGTGAGTAAACTCCTCAGTCGCATCGAGCAACTGCGGTTTTGCCGGAGTTCCTGCCCTACCACGGATCTGGCCTTTTTTTCGCAACGAGCGAATCCAGGGCAGACGCTTCCGTCGGTGCCACCAGGCACACCCACGGACACCAGCGATCGCAACGAGGTTCGGCTCAGAAACCGCACAGGACGGCATTGCCGACGCACAGCTAAGATTCTCTGAGCCGCGAGCCGGACGACCTTCCGGGTTCGGTCTCGCCCTGCTTGAACGGCTGCTGAAGGTGCAGTGGCCTTGCATTCGCAATGCGATCACCGTCAAATGAGCAGCGAGACACAATTGACAGAGTGCATTGCAATGTGGAGTGAGAATAGTTTCATTCACGAGCGTCTTCCCGAGTTGATGCTGGAGTATCTACGGAACAAAGTTAGCGACCGAAAATTGCGATTGATCGCCTGTGCTTGCTTTCGCCGCAATCCGATTGCCATGACCAAACCCATCAACCTCTGGAAACTCGATGTTGTGGAGCGATACGTTGACGGACTTGCCACTCCACAGGAGTTTGATGATGCTGGCATTGATATTGGTCGCAATTCAGGCCACTTACTCGCCTTCCAGCGAGACTTGCCGTTGCACCTTGGGTTCTTGGTCAGCGGGACTGCAAACGACGTAGCTTCTTACGCCGTTGGGGATGGATGGGAATCGGAGACGAAAGCGGCATGGTTTGCCGCACGTGATGCTGAGCGGTTGATCCTCGCTGCGATTACTCGCTGCGCCGTAGGGCCATTGCCTTTTCGCACAGTCTCGTTCTTCGCAGAGTGGCGAACGTCAACCGTCGTCGCCATCGCGCAGCAGATGTACGACTCGCGCGATTTCAGTGTGATGCCGATTCTCGCGGACGCGCTCCAGGATGCGGGTTGCGATAACGACGACATCCTCGACCATTGCCGCGGCCCCGGCCCGCACGTCCGCGGGTGCTGGGTCGCCGATCTGGTGTTGGGGAAGGCGTGATCCGGTTCCCCCCAACGCCGCTCAGAGATCTTAGCGCGGCGTTGACCGTCGGAGAGAAGAGAGCCCCGCCCGTCGCGACCGCCGTCCTACACTCGCCCAACGAGGGCGCGCCGCGCCGGGCAGGGTGTCTCACGCGGCCAGGGCGAGGGCGCGGCCCCAGGTCGCCCCGGTGACAATGCGGTTGACCGTTGACCACGAGACACCGAACCGCGCGGCCAGCGCGGGGCGGTCGGGGCAGGTCGTCCGGTACAGGTGCAGGATCTCGCGTACCTGGGCTTCCGTCAGCTTGGCGGACGAGCAGCGGGTGCCCCAGAGTACGGTCCCGTGCCGGATCCGGTCGGCCGCGTTCTCGGCCGGCGTCCCCCAGGCGAGGTTGTCGAGGCGGTTGTTGAGGCGGTCGCCGTCCAGGTGCCGCGTCTCCATGCCCAGCGGGCAAGGACCGACGAACGCCTCCAGGATCAGCCGGTGGACGTTCACGCGCCGACGCTTGCCGGCGCGGTACAGTTCCACGGACGCGTAGCCCGCTGAGTCGATGCTAGGGTGCAGCGGACGCCACCCCTTTCGGGCGTGGCTATGCACCCCCCCGACGCGACTCACCCGGTAGTGCGGGAATTCGGGGACCCCAGCCCACATCGACATGACTTCCACAACGCACCCTCCCTTGGGCCCAGAGCTCTGAGCCTGGCTGTCATCGGTTGGAACGCACACGCACCGCAACTGCCTTCGCCAGCGCGAGCGCCCCGATAATACCCCACCCCCCTGATCCGCGCAACCCGCGGTGGGGGCCACCGGTGCAGTTGGCTTGCCCACCAAGGCCACTGACGCGTGGAGGATGCGGCCCCGCGCCTCGGGGTCCCAACTGGTATCCCCCGGTATTCCAACTCTCCTCTGCCTGCGCTGCCGGAAAGGGTATTGGCCGGAAGCCCTCTCCTAAGTCAGCCCCAGACCAACATCTCTTGGACGTCTGAGCGACCCTCTCGCCCCCCGACCGACTCCAACCATTCGATGCCGGTGGCCGAGAACGTGTTGGATGGGCGGTTCGACCCGGAGCAACCGAACGCGCGCTGGTGCGCCGACATCACCTACGTTCCGACGCGCGAGGGGTGGCTGCACCTGGCGGTGGTCGAGGACCTGTTCAGCCAAATGATCGTGGGGTAGAGTATGGCCGAGACGATAGGCGAGCCGTGGTCGACGGCACTCCTGGCGATCTCCTACGAAGTGCTCCCCGAACTGCGGGAGCAGCGGTGCCGGTACTACCAGTTCTGGAACGCCATCGGCGCGACCGCGATCGTTGGCTGGCTCGTGGTCCTCGCCCTGAACCGACTCCGCACGCCGAAGACGCTCTCTCTGGTAGGGCTGGTCGCGGCCGTGGTCGCACTGGGCGGCGGGCTCGGGTGGGCCCTGTGGTCGGGGCTGTCAGGGTACTCGTGGGGCGACGTTGGGGTCGGCTCCCGCTGGCTTGGCGAGCTGACCGCGTGTATCCTCGGGTGCGTCGGCTGGCTGCTGGTAGCCAGGTGGCTCATCCTCTGCCGGCGGTAGCACGGCCGCAGGCCGGCGCCGCAGAGGCCGAACCAATTGGCATGTCGTCAACCCCGATCCGCGTGGTTCGTCCAGCGGGGGGACCGACGGGCGAGCCCACGCCCCCGGCCGATCGGGCTCAGATCTCTGAGCCGGACAGCGGCGGACCGTCGGGGACCGAGAAGTCGCCCTACTGACCGCGCGGGATGGTGCCCAATCGGCGATCCCGCGCGAGGTTCGGTTTGTATCCTGACGTCCGAAGCCGACCCGGCGCACGTCATCGACCGGGGTCATCTCCCAGAGCACGTCCGAGCCGCCCGCCCGCTCGCCGATCCTCGCAGACGCCCTCCAGGATGCCGGGTGTGGCAATTCAGACTTCCTGTGTCAGTTGCTCGCGATGACGATGAACTTCGCCCCCCAAGTCTCCAACAGGTACAGCTCCGTGACGGCGAGGAGTTCGAGCTGACTCTCCTCGACCTGACTGACCGCTAAGCCGGGCTGGACGACGTAGACCTCGAACACGGTCTCCAGCATCCGCAGCTTCTTCCTAATGACGTTCAACTGCCGGCTATCGCCACGCTCGAACCGCGAAACGCCTCCCTTCCTGAGACGAGAGGCTTCGCGGCTCTGGAGGTGGTCGAGCAGGGCGTCGGGCTGCCCCTTCCAGTAAATGCAACGCTGCGCCTGGCCGCAGACCTCGTAGAGGTCCTTGACCCGCTTCCCGGCGGTCGGCTCCTTGGAGAACTTGCAGTGGTAGAGCCTCACCAGGAGCCGGTCGACTTCGAGGCGTAAGGCCACGACATCGGCAGCCTCGCCGGCCGCGTCGTCGTCGAACACGACATCGAAGGGGCCTCCGGCGGTTTCCGCCAATACGGTCTCGATCACCCGCCTCTGAATCGAGTCGGGAAGCTTGGCTTGCGTCTGCGACTCCTTGGTGAGATCCACTCCCGTCCAGACCCAGGGGACGATCTGCGCCGGGTCGTAGGCACGGCGTCCGCCGGCCGGCGCCTCGAACAGGTCGTTGTAGATCAGGAACGAGCCGTCGTGGAAGCGGATGACCGGCGGTTCTTCTTGCAGGTACTTCGAGAGCGCCCAACGGCGCTTGCCGATGAGGACGGCGGGGTCGCCCACCGCCGTCGGCACGCAGTCCACGCGGTCTTTGCTGAACCGGATCTCGAACTCGGCAGGTGACGGCCACCGACCCGAGGTCACCCGGAAGCGGATCGGGCCGCTTTCCGAAAAATCGCTCACCTCCAAACCGACCTCGTAGAAGGGAGCCTGGACCCCAGCAAGTTCGAGGGTCACGCCGTCTTCGCTCCGGTTGAGCAGGTGTTCCGACCACTCGATCGCCAGCGGCACCTTGGCCGGACGGTCAGTGACCGAGTCGGGGATCATCACCCCTTTAAGGACGTCCGTGACCGCGACGCTCCGGTCCTGCAGCTTGCTCCCGATCTCGTGACACCACCCCACCCACTCGGCCACGTCCTCCGCGGCGTGGAACGACCAGAGCCGGCCCTTGATCGAGCAGCCGACCGTCACCTTTTCTCCGCCGGTGAATCCCCGCCCGAAGACGTTCGTCTTGTACTTGTTCTGTGCCTGGGCTTCCGTCCAGCCCTGGCGGATGTCGGCCCCGACGTGCATGGTAAACCGCACGGCACGGCTCAGTGAGTGGCCGAGACCGAGGTTCGAGAGAATCAGCCGGTTCACTCCAGAAAGCGACCGGAACACCTGCTCGCCGCGGATCAATTTGGCGTCGGCGCCGCAGACCGCCTGGGCCAGGTCCTCGTGGACCGTTCCCTTGTCCGAGCTGTGGATGTAGAGCAGTCCCGCCGCCTTGTCCCAGTGCAGGATGTAGAGGTCGTAGACCACGTTGCTGATCGCGCGAATGTCGCCCCATTCGACGGGCTGTGTCTCCTTCGTCACGAGGACCAAGACCTGGTGCTTCGGGTTTAGCGCCGGCTTGTCGTAGATCGTCTTGAGCACCGACTCGACTCGTTCGGGATGCCACGCCGCGCACTGGGTCTCAAAAACCACCGTGCTCATCTTGGGGTAAATGTTCTGGAGTGAGACGCGTTCGGGCAGCTCCGTGAACCCTTCTAGGAAAGTCGAGCGCCCTGTGTGCACGCCCGACGCCTCCTCGGTCAGGTCTCGCAGCAGCAGGTTCCAGTCGGGATCTTCCCCGTAAAGCGACTGGAGGGCTTCGTCTACCTCCGGGTTGGCGGTGTTTGCTACGATTGTCGCGTCACCGACGTTGGCCTGCGTACGGGTGAACCGGCCGGTGAACTGAAGCGTCACGGCCAGGCTCTTGTGAATGTCGTGCATCGCCGCGATCTTCAGTTCGGGCAGGTCGAATCCCTCGCCGAACATGTCCACGCAGACCACGACCCGGGACGTTCGCGTTCGGAGTGCGCTGACTGCCTGCCGCTTCTCCGTACCGGGTAGTTCACTGTGGGCCAGGACGGGATTAAACTCAGCAGCGAGCCGCTGGTAGATGTCCAGCACTGCCGCTGCACGCTTGATCGTCGCGCAGCGAGCCATCAGAAGGTGATCGTGCCCTGCGGCCCGGTCGGCTCCGAGTTGCTTCAGGGCGGCTACGGCGATCCGCTCGTCGGCCCGCTCCTCGATGAACTCCTCCACGGGCAGGAACCGGATCGTCCGGAAATACCCTTCCGCCTGTGCCTTGCGTAATGGGTAGTTGTAGATCACGCGGCCGTCGACGAGTTTGCCGTCGCCCCGGTACGGGGTCGCCGTGAACTGAAGTACCGGCTTCCCGGCGAACGAAGTCCTTACACGTCGCCAGGTCACCGCCGGGACGTGGTGCGCCTCGTCAACGATGAGGTGGGTGGACAATTCCGCGATTCTCTTGCTCACCGGCTCGACACACTGCCCGGCGATCTGCGCCGTGGTGACCACGACGTTGCAACGCCGGAAGAACTCATCGACTTCCCCGACCGTCTTCGGCTTCCGGCGGAGCACGCCGACGACGGGCAGGGGGGCCGCCCCTGACACCACGCCTGCCGCCTTTAGCACACCGAGGGACAAGAACTTGGCGGCGATTTGGTCGCGAAGTGCATCGGTCGGGACCAACACAAGGACCCGACAGAGGCGTTCCGCGACAAGGAGCCCCAGCATCGTCTCTGTCTTCCCGGTGCCCGTCGGCATCACGACCGTGGCGGGTTCATGCGTGACCGTCCAGTGGGCGAGAACGGCGTGAAGTGCACCGACCTGGGGTGGGCGGAGGCCCCGTTCGACAACTTGCCCTGATACTCGCCGCTCGGCTTTGAATTGGAACGCGCCCTGCCAGGCGGCGGTGATGCTCCCGCACAACTGCTCGCAGGCATCCAGATCGGCAGGGAATGGTTCCAGTTTGGGGGCAAGCCACCGCAGGCCGGGAGCAAAGCTACTCGTCGGCAATCCACCCGGACTCAACAGGACGTTCGGGGGCAGGCCGGCGGCGCCGGTGCTCTTGCCGACGACCAGCACCGGTTGCCCGAACGATTCGTTGGCGTCCGGGGTAAAGGTTTCACCGGTGACCGAGCGGGAACTGTAAGGCGTGAGCGTTCCTGACGCCTCTCCCGCCGGCCAGCGCAGCCGCCGTATGGGACTCTCGAGTACCCGGGGGATCTGCCAGGAGAGTTCGGGCAAGTGCAGCGTGACCACTTGCGTTGCTCCGTCGGGGTTTCGCTCCGCTCATTCCGGCGCCGCTCTGGACACCCCTGGCGACCGAGTACGCCTCAAGTCACATCCGCAGAAGCTGAACTGGGCGGGTTTGGCCGAAGGACCACCCGCGGGCTCAGAGGTCTGAGCCCGCCAGTCGCCTGACCGTTCGGAGGCCGGGTCGCCCTTCACAAGGTCAATCGGGGTTCGGTACGATGAATGATATATGCCTGAATGTTGGTTTTCGACGGCCCTTCCGAAAGAACCTCCGGCAATGAAACACTTGGACCAACCCGGTCGGCGCGCAACATCCGAGCCATGTGGAGCTGACAGCCTGACCGCGGGAATCTGACGGCCTGTGGGCCAGACTTGCTTCGAAAGAGTGGGCGTTCGGCCATTCCCCCCGCCGAGCTGCCGAGATATCATTCTCACTCAGCGCACGGCGTCGTGCCGTCCGCACCCGTACCGCCAACGGAGTCGTCGCACGCAAGCGGGGCAAACGCATTGCCCCGAAACAATCTGAACCATGCGTGAGCATGGTCCCGCTTCCAGCGAACCGGCCAAACGTGATCCGAAAGGTTCACGGTGTTTTACGAAAGCGGACCTGACCACGCCCCGATAGGGGCGGCGGCCAGAGTCCGTTTCGTAAGGCTCTTGGCCGGGCCTGCTGGAGCGGCTTTGCGTCCGCCGCTCCGCTTTTGACGGGCACCCGATCAAGAGCCCACCCATGCCCGCCGTCACCTGTCCCGCGTGCGCCACGTCCGCCGTCCTTCCCGACCCTTGGCCCCATCCGGGCTTCACCTGCGGGCGGTGCGGGGCAATAGTCGCCGTTGCGACTCCCGCTGCACCTCCTCCGCCGGTCCCCTTCGATCTCACCGAGAGTGATGCCCCCTCTCCACGCCGCCGGCCCCGGGAACGGGACCGAAGCTCACGCGGCGGCGGGGCATTCCGGATGATGTTCGGGGGAACGCTCGGGTGCTTCGCAGCCGTCGTGCTCGTCTGCGGGTTCGTGGGGTTCATCGGCTACAACAGCAGACGGGGCTCGGACCCGCAGCAACAGCAGGCGTCCACGAGCCGAGCGCCCGTCAAGGTCGCGGAGAAGAGCGCGAAGGCGGTGCCCGAGCCGCCTGCCCCGACGGTCCGAGAGCGCTGGCAGGCGTTCGTCCTGTCGGAACGCGCCGCGCGCAAGGAAAGGCTGTTGGCGGCCATCACCGCCGCCGAGACCGAACTCGCAAACGCCAAGGGTCGTCTGCGGAGGGCGTCGACCGGGAAGCAGGAGTTGGAGGAGAAGAAGGCGGTCGCCGACGCGACGACCAAGTTGGCAGCGGCCAAGGCCGCGGTCGCCGGGGCGGACACGTGGGAACCCAGCGTCCAACTCGCGAGCCTCCGCGTCGGGGACTTCGGGAAGCTCCGCATCGACGACGACTTCGTGCCGACGTTCAAGGTTATTCAAGTCCTCAACAGCGACGCCGCCCTTCTGATGCACGACTCGGCCGTCTACTGGGTGGAGCTGAACGCCTCCGGGCTGGTGGACGGCCGCTCGATCACCCTCCCCGGGATCGTGGAGTGCACCGGAACGCGGCAGTACACCACCGCGGCGGGCGTAACCAACACCGTGTTCGTCCTGCGGCACTCGTCCGAGTGAAACCGTGGCCGCCGACCAACGTGAGAGTCGACCCGCCCCGCGGGTCGGCACTCCCCCCGTCTCCAGGGGTTAACGGCAACCGATGTTGTGTACCCCGCAGCATCCGCTTGATCTGGTCACCATTGCCCGGGGATCGATTCCCCGGCGTGCCCAAGCCCCTGGGTCGACCCGTTCGAGTACCGTGTAGAGCACCCTAATTTCGCCGACTTACGTCGATTTCACCGACGCCTAAGGTGTGGGGCGGTATACTCCCATGAACGACCTTATATACGGGTCCCAATTTTGAGCCCATTCTCGCCCTCCATTTCGACTATCTCTCAAATATTGCCCTTTCCATAAGTACGTCGGTTTTAATGATCTCTTCTTGCGGTGGGGCGATCCGGGCCAAGCGGAGCAGGGACTAGCCCAATCCCGCTGACCGACCCGGTTGCTGGCGTCATGTCTCTGCGTCGAATCAACACACCCGCCTTCGCGTTCGTAGCCTCGGTCCTGGCGGCTCAGAACTTTGAGCAAGCGGGTCACCCTCCTCAGCCGAACTGGTAACGGTGCGTATCGGGCCGGCGTCCCGGCGTGAACTCTCCCCATGCATCCTTCCGGGACCGCACAAATCGGTTGTTTCTCGCGGGTATCTCGACGACCCTATGGTTCCGTGGGTCCGTGGATAGGGTTCTGTGTCTCCTGGAACGAGGAGCCGAACGCCGCCGGTTTCCCGGCTGGGGCCGAGACGTCGGGGCCAGGCTCAGAGGCAGAGGGCGCTCGCCGGCTTCTCTACGCGACCGCCGCATCCGGATTTTGTGCGGCGGTCTCACGGTGGCAGCGCGTCGGGAGTTGGGACTCGTTGGTGGAGGTAGGGCGGCAGAAGTGGTGTGGACCGTCGGAGAGGAGAAGGGTTTGCCCCCCGGGACAGCCGCGACACCCACCGGGGATGGTACAGCCTTGCGCCGCGCGAAACTGAGGTGTTCGTGGTGAGCTGTATCCCTTCTGGGTTTCGCCGGCGGCCATGAGCCGGCCCGCGCGCACTCGGCGGCTGCTCCAGGGAGTCGGCCGGATCCTGGCGCCCTGTGGGTTCTGAATGCTTGTGGTGCCAGCAGCCTGGCCGGCCCTCTGGAAAAACATCCCGCGATTGGTGAGTGGGTGCGCACCGACCCCTGGTGGAGTCGGTGGAGGTCGAGCATCCCGGACCGGAGCCTGTGGTATGCTGGAACCGTCCGCGGTGTTTGGTTCGGGCACCCGCGGCTTTCACCCCGCCCGCCGTGAAGGTCTCTCGACTGAAGCCGCCAGTGTGTCGGACGCGCAACGGCCATCACGGTTCGGCAACCCGCGACCGGGTCACCTTGCCCCCTTCTTCTGGAACGCCGGGGGCGGGCTTTCTCCCCGTCGGCCGCAGCCACGCACGGGAACACGCGCTCAAGGTGGCGCCGACATCGGCGGCCTGCAGTCAGAGCATCGACCCCTGGCACCCAGAGGACGCTTCGACAGATGACGCTGTCGCGGGCGACGCTTGACCGCCGTCCGCAATGCACGCGGTGAGGTTCCGTGATCCTTGGGGGATGCCACTGGATCGCGTCCGGGTCGGATCTCTGTCGCGAGAGAACGGTCGGGTTCTCCCTGCACCGCACCTTCTCGCTCGTGTTCGCCGCGCCGGTAGTCGCGACCTCGGTGTGAGTGATTACGGTCTGGCTCGGCGGGGCTTGGCGCCTCCGCGTGCGCCTCTCGCCCGCCCGCCGGTATGCTGTTGTGCTACGCGGCCGAGTACAAAACTCTGAGCCGGGCCTCCGAGCGTACCACCGACCGCGTGGCCGTGAGCACCTCGGTGAGCCTCGGCTTCATCTCCTCCGGTACGTACGGCAGGACCACCTCCCACAGCTTCGAACCCCGCCCGTGCCTGAGTCCGTAGCGCACGCCCAGGGCGTCGAGCCGCCGGGCCAACTCGCCCGGGTCGGTCACGGTCACCCAGCCGACCCGCTCGAACCGGGGCGACGCGGACGGGAGCTTCCAGTCCGTCGAGCTTCTCACTGGCCGGTTCCGCCGACCCGTTACGGGCAGCTGCGGTCTCAACGCCCGGAGTACCTGCCCGAGCCGCCGAATGGCCCCGTGCGGGTCGCTGAACGCCGACCCGAAGCGGGCCGGGATGCACCCGAAGACCACCCCCGACTCGCCCGCAGCCCCGATGCGGACCCACGACGCGCGCTCGCGCTGAAGCCCCTTACGGTCCCGCCCCCACTCACCCGCCTCGGACCGCTTGTAGAACAGGTCACCGTCGGCCCGGAGGATCTGCATCGAGTAGTGGATGCCGGCCCGCCACCTGAGCCGAGCGACGCACACGTGGCAGGTCCAGCTTTTGCACTCGAACCGCACGACTTTCTCGCGACTCGGATCGCTGATGCTTCGCAGGTGCGCCGGTCTCCCAGCCCGACGGCACGAGCCATGAGGGTCAGGCAGCCCGAGTAGCCCCTTGATCCGTTCCACGGCCCACGGGGTGAGTTCATCTGCGGCGCTTGACGGTGCGCCCCGGCTTGGTAGACTCACTGATGTTCACCTCAAGATGCCACGAGCGGCCCTGGAAAGTTTGCTCGTGGCATCTTCGTTTCAGTCACCCTTCCTCCGACCGGGGACCATCCCCAACCGGCTCAGAATTCTGCGCTACTCGCTTCGCAGCCCGCTGCGCGCACAAGTGGGCTAGCGCAGGCATGAGCGCGCCACGCGGCCCGTCCCTGTCAATTGCGAACACGACTGTCGCCCCGGACGGCGCAAGGAACTGCACCGTAGCACTCCATCCGGAGGAGACCCGCGCCATTGGATGAGGTGTGTCCATCAGTTCACCTCCTGAGTGATTTGGAGCCGCTCTATCACCCGCTCGTACTCCCGCTCAACACTCACGGCGACCACCTGGGCGCGGTAGCCCTGCGCCTTGAGGGCAGCGTCGAAGTCGTAGACGGCGGTCGGCCGAAAGAGCAAGCCTGCGGCCGCGCGCCCCAGTATCACGCAGCAGGTCCGACCGGCCGCGAACTCGGCCCGGAGGTCGTCCTTGGACATGTGCCATATGCGCGAGATCAAATCGCGCAGGTCGGCCGGGGCCACGCCGAATTTCTGGTGGAGCAGCCGGGCCACACGCACGGCGACGACCTGGGGAACGGAGTAGCGCGCCGAGTCGCGTTGCCCCGGGAGCGCGGGGCGCATGGGGTGAAGGCCTGCGTTGTATGTGCCCTTCCAGACCACCTTGAACGGCGTGCTGGCCGCATCGCACAACTCACCGATCCGCACCCCCTCGGGCTCGCTCTCGCGCATCGTCTTACCCCCCGGAATCCCGCACGGTTTCCACGGTGGCATCTTATACGCAGTGACAGTATTCTTCAAGACCATCGCTTTGGCGTGCGGTCGTTAGGAAAGATCTTTCCGAAAGATCTTTCCGAAACACTTGTTTACCGACTTACCCAGCAGCCCGAGTGTGTCCCAGTTAGCCTGTATTAAGAACAGACTCTGGTATCTGAGGGGCTAACTGGGACACACCGAAGCGGGCGGAGAGGGAGAGGTGGTGTTGACCGTCGGAGTGAAGAGAGGGTCGGCCCCGGTCACGCGGCTCAGCACCCCGCGGCGCTGATGGCTCGGCGGCCCGTTACGGTTCATCGCCCTGGTGCTGGGGTGTGCGCCGGGGATGCGGGAAGCCCCCCCTTCGTCCTTCCGACGGTCAACACCACCCGCGCGGGTCGGGGGCGCTGCTCACGCGCTCAGCAACCGCGCTCCCCTGCCCGCAGCGCGAAGGGGCCGCCGGGGGGCTCTGAAACTGTGAATGAGACTGGTGGAACTTTCGCGCAGAAATGGCCCCAGGAGCGCCGATCACGCCCGAGGGGGTAAACCCTCACCCCGGGCGGGATCGCGCAACAGAGCGCGCGCCAGAGCCCTTAAACGGGGCGCTCCGAGATCTGAGCCGGGGAGGGGAGCGGAGGAGAGGTGCTGAAGTCGAGGACCAGACTACCAACTTGTGAAGCGGGGATTGCCGCCCTTATGGTAGTCGATCATCGCCTGGTAGCACTTGCCGGTGTCGGTGCTGCGGAGGAACAGGCCGCTGTCCGGGCCGTCGTCGTTGTTCATCTCCAGCGCGACCTCGAAGTCGCCGTACTGCTTCTCGGTGATGACGATGCCGCCGTTGCCCGGCTCGTCCTGGCTGCCGACGATCGCGCCGCTCTCGACGACCCACTTCCCGCCACTCTTGTTCTTGCTCTTGCCGCTGTGGCCGGTCTTCGCCGAGACCTTCCACCCGTCAAGCGTCTTGCCGTCGAAGATCGCGACGAACCCGGTCTCGTCGAACTTCTCGGGCTTGGGGATCTCGGCACAGACCGGGGGCGAAGTCAGCACCGCCGCGAGGGCGGCGGACAGGAGAACCGAGGCGGCGAGCGGTCGCATGGAGAGTCCTCACGTTCGGGGATGGTGCGCCGCCAGTATCGGGGCCGCATGCGCGTTTGTCCAGAATTCGCGAACCCGCACGCCGACCGCGGCGTCCCTCAATCGTTGACCGCTGACCCACCAACGAGGCTTACACGCAACCCCTTTGCATAAGAGGGTTCTGTTCGCAAGAACAGGACTTGCAACAGCGCTTCGTAAACTTGCGGCGGTCGACACTCTTCACGCCCGGGGCTCCCCGGGCGTTTTTCTTGGAGGCTCCCGGGCCCGAGGACACTGCTGTGGACGACCCCGGACACCCCGTTCTGCTCAACACCTGGAAGCACCACGCCGGTTGGATCCGCTGGCGGATCGAGCGTGCCGTTGCGGGGGGCAGTGCGGGTGTTGAGGCGCTCGTGCCCGAGATGGCGGTGGTCGGTTCGCGGCTCATGGACCTCTACACCGGCGCGCTGACGCCCGCGGAGATCGGCGAGCAGGTCGCGGCGCAGTTGCGGGCCGCGGGCCGGTTCGCGTTCGAGCCGCTCGCCGCGTTCCTGCAAGCGCAGGGCGAGTTCTCGATGCTCACGGTCACCGACGGCTCGCAGTGGACGGTGCGGCTCGGCCCGGCCGACGGCCGCTACCTGCACCTGCACCCGGGCCGGTGGGTGCCGCACACGATCCGCGTGCAGGCCAACACGCTACGGAGCGCCGTGGTCGCCCACGCTCACGCGCGTCTAACGGGCGGCGATCCGATGGCGTTGACGGTGGTGAACGAGGCCCGCCGGCGCTACCTCGGGATGCTCCCGGTGCGGGAACTGACCGGTGACGGCGGCCTCGGTGCGGTCATCGCGGCCCTCGCGGCGACGTGACCGATTCCACTGGCATTTCCCGCGACGGCCGATACTCCCAATGGGAGCCGACCCGCCGTCACGAGAGCCGCTCATGTCCACGCCGACCGTCCCGCGAACCTCCGGCATCCTTCTGCACCCGACCAGCCTGCCGGGGCCGTTCGGCGTCGGCGACCTGGGTCCGGTCGCGTACCGCTGGGTCGAGACCCTTGCGGCGATGAAGCAGTCGTGGTGGCAGATCCTCCCGCTCGGGCCGACCGGGGCGGGCGACTCGCCGTACCAGTCGTTCTCGGCGTTCGCCGGGGCGATCAAGCTCCTGAGCCCGGAGATGCTGGAGCGCGACGGGCTCGTCGAGGCGTCGTTCTGGGCCGGCAAGCGGTTCCCCGACCACGAGGTCGATTTCGGCCTCGTGAACCCGTTCAAGACGGCGCTGCTGCACGAGGTTTGGAACAACTACAAGGCGGGGAAGGGGGCCCACCTCAAGGCCGCGTTCGCCGAGTACGCCGCGGCCGAGGCGGCGTGGCTCAACGACTTCGCGCTGTACACCGCGATCCGCGACGCGCTCGGCGGCCTCGCGCTCCCCGACTGGCCCAAGGACCTCCTTCACCGCAAGGCCGCCGCACTCGCGGCCGCGGCGAAGGAGAACGCCGACGCCGTGCAAATGCACAAGTTCGGCCAGTTCCTCTTCGACCGCCAGTGGTCACAGCTCCGGGCGTTCGCCGCCGAGCGCGGCATCAAGATCATCGGCGACGCGCCCATCTTCGTCGCCGGCGACTCGGCCGACGTGTGGGCCAACGCGGGCGAGTTCCTGCTCGACGCCGAACTGAAGCCGACCGTCGTGGCCGGGGTGCCGCCCGACTACTTCGCGGCCGACGGCCAGCATTGGGGCAACCCGCTCTACGACTGGGACCGCATGGAGAAGTCCAGGTACGCCTGGTGGGTCGCCCGGATCGTCCGGCAGCTCAAGCAGGTCGACCTGATCCGCCTCGACCACTTCCGCGGGTTCGCGCAGGCCTGGCACATCCCCGCGAGCGAGAAGACGGCCCGGAAGGGGAAGTGGGTGGACGGCCCCGGGATGAAGCTGTTCACGAAGCTCCGCGCCGTCCTGAAGGGGCTCCCGCTGATCGCCGAGGACCTCGGCCTGATCACGCCCGACGTGGTCGCGCTCCGCGACGGCCTCGGGCTGCCGGGGATGCGGGTGCTCCAGTTCGCGCTCAACGGCCCGTACGACCTCCACTGGCCGCACAACTTCGTCCCGAACAGCGCGTGCTACACCGGCACGCACGACAACGAGACGGTGAACGGGTGGTTCGGGGGCCTGAACGAGGAGAACAAGCGGTACCTCGGGCTGACGCTCGGGCACTACATCGGCGACCCCGCGTGGGAGCTGATCCGGCTGGGGTGGGCGTCGGTCTCGGCGCTGGCCGTCGCGCCGCTCCAGGACGTGTTGAGCCTGGGGAACGAGGCCCGTATGAACAAGCCGGGGATCGCGGAGGGGAACTGGCGGTGGCGGTTCCGGGTGGACCAGTTCCGGCCGGACGTGATCGACCGCCTCCGCGACCTGACGGCCCTCTACAACCGCATCCCGTCCGCGGTGCCGAAGGAGACCGGCCCCGAGACCGCGGGGTGAGGCGCGAACGCCCGAACGCCTTTGGTTTGTACGGGCCGCCCTCCGTGGCGGCCCGCGTGACGCGACCGACTCGGCACGCGAAACTCCACTTCCCGCGGAATAAGTTCGCCCGCAGCTCACTCCTCCTTGGTAGCCCCGCGTCGCGACACGCGGCGGGGCCACCCGTCCGACGCCGGTTCCGGCAGGAGTGATCCCGATGCGCGCTCTCCTCGCAACGTGTGCCGCTGCCCTCGCTCTGGCCCCCCTCGCGGGCTGCGGCGGCGGAGCACCTCAGAGTCGCGACACCGCCGGGTTTCGAGCGGACCCAAAGGACGCGGGACAGGCCGCCCCACCGGGCCAGGTCCCGGCTGATGTGGCCGTGAAGGCCGCCGTTCCCCCGGCCGAGCGGAAGATCATCTACACCGGAACCATCGACCTCGTCGTCTCGAACCTGGACGAGGCGCTGCCGCAGGTCGAGAAGCTCGTCGCCGCCCAGAAGGGGTACGTCGCGAAGTCCGAGGTGCGGGAGGATTCGGGCAAGCGGCGGAGCGCGACGTTCTCGCTCCGCATCCCGGTGGGCGGGTTTCAGCCGGCCCGCGACGGGCTCCTGGCGCTCGGCACCCCGGAGCGGAACGCCGTCGATTCGCAGGACGTGACCGAGGAGTTCGTGGACGTCCAGGCGCGGATCAAGAACCTGAAGGAGCAGGAGGACAAGCTCAACGAACTGCTGAAGGAGAAGCGCAAAGAGGAGAAGCTCGACGACATCATCAAGGTCAGCGACCGCATCGCCCAGGTGCGGGGCGAGGTCGAGCGGGTGCAGGGGCGGCTCAACTACCTCGCGAGCATGACGACGCTGGCGACGATCAACCTCACGCTCCGCGAGGTGAAGGACTACAAGCCGCCGACCGCCCCGACGTTCGGGAACCGCATCAGCGACACGTTCACCGAGTCGTGGGAGGCACTCGTCACGTTCGGCCAGGGCGTCGTGCTGTTCGCCGTCGGGATCTCGCTTTGGGTCGCCATCCTGGTGCCGGTCGCGCTCGCGCTCCGGTTCGGCTACCGCCGGTGGGTGCGGGCGTCGCGCCCGGCCGCTCCGTGACACGCCGGTGTCACTTGCCGCCGTACTCGTCCTTCCACTCCTCGTACCACGCCATCTGGATCGCTTCGAGGAGCTTCTCGTTCGAGTCGGTCGGCGTGCCGGTGAACCCCTCCAGGTTCAGGACGTGCTTGTGCAGGTCCGTGAACCGGACGGTCAGCGGGTTAATGGTGTCGAACTGGTCGAACAGTGCCTCGCCGATCTCGCGTGCGTCGTACCACGTCATCGCCTGTTCCTCGTTCTCGGTCGGATCTGGTCCGGTGGCACAGGCCTCCGGCCTGTGCACGCAATCACAGGCCGGAGGCCTGTGCCACCAAAATCGAACGCCACCAACCGCGACGCGTGTCACAGTTTCGTTGCGTCGAGGGTCTCGGGGTTCGCTCCGCCGAGCGCCTGCTTCAGCACCGCGTTCATGAGCAGGTGGGCGAGCGGGTTCGTCGCGCCGGCGAAGGCGTCGATCGCGTGCTGGAGCGCCGCGAGGTCGGTTCCGGCCGCGGCGCGCGTCAACTCGTCGGTCGCTGCGGCGATCGCCGCGCGCTGCTCGGGGGTGAGCCGGTCGCCGGCCGACGCGAGCGCCTTCTCGGTGTGCCGCATGTCGCCGGCGGCCTTGTTTCGCAGCTCGACCAACCGCCGCTCGGTGAAGTCGGCCTCGGCGTTCTCGATGCTCTCGGTGACGAGCTGATCGACCTCGGTGGGCGTGAGCCCGTGAGCCGGCTGGATCGTCACCGTCGCCGCCGCGCCGCTCCGCAGTTCCTTCGCCGACACCGTGAGCATGCCGTCCTGGTTCACGAGGAACGTCACGTCCACCTGGGCGAACTGCGACGGCATCGGCGGGATGCCGCCGAGCTTGAACGTGCCGAGGAACCGGCAGTCCTTCGTCAGTTCGCGCTCGCCCTGGTAGATGTTGAGCAGGATCGCGGTCTGGTTGTCGGCCCCGGTCGTGTACCGCGTCGTCTTGCGGGCCGGCACGGTGCTGTTGCGGTGGATCACCTTGTCCACGACGCCGCCGAGCGTCTCGATGCCGAGCGACAGCGGCACCACGTCGAGCAGCAGCATGTCACGGCGGCCGCTCGTGAGGATGTCGGCCTGCACGGCCGCGCCGAGCGCGACGACCTCGTCCGGGTTCAGGTCGGTGTGCGGGGTGCGGCCGAAGAACTCGGCGACCCGCGCGCGAACGAACGGGATGCGGCTCGACCCGCCGACGAGCACGACCTCGTCAACGTCGCCCGGCTTGAGGCCCGCGTCGCGGAGCGCCGAGCGGCACCGATCGATGCTGCGGTCCACGAGCGGCGTGATCAGCGCCTCGAACTCGGCCCGCGTGAACGTGCGGCTGAAGCTGCGCGGCGTCGCACCAGGGAGGTTCACCACGAACTCGGCGCCGTCGGAGGTCGTAAGTGCGATCTTGGTGCGCTCGGCGGCGTCGCGGAGGTGCTGGAGCAGCTCGGCGTCGCGCGCCGCGAGATCGACGCCCATCTCACTCGCGACGACCTGCATGATGGCCCGGTCGAAGTCGTCGCCGCCGAGGAACGTGTCGCCGTTGGTCGCGAGCACCTTGAAGACGCCGTCCGACAGCGCGAGGATCGAGCAGTCGAAGGTGCCGCCGCCGAGGTCGTAGACCGCGACCGTGCCGGCACTCCGCCGGTCGAGGCCGTAGGCGAGTGCCGCGGCCGTCGGCTCGTTGACGATCCGCAGCACGTCCAGTCCGGCGATGCGGCCGGCGTCGCGGGTCGCCTGGCGCTGGGAGTCGTCGAAGTACGCCGGGACGGTGATGACCGCCTTGGTCGGGTTGCCGGCCCGCGTGCGGACCTCCTTGAGGATCATCGCCGAGAGTTCCTCGGGCGTGTACTCGCGGCCCGCGATCCTGACGCGCAGCACCTTCCGCTTCCCGTCGGTCTCGCGCTCGACGATCTGGTGCGGGATCATCGTCAGTTCGCGTTCGAGGTCCGCGAGGGTGCGGCCCATGAGCCGCTTCACGCTGAAGATGGTGTGCTCGGGGTCGGACAGGGCGCGGGCCTTCGCGGCCGAGCCGACGAGGACGGTGCCGTCGTCGTGGAAGCTGAGGCAACTCGGCACGAGCGCCGCACCGGCCGCGTCGCGCACGACCCGCGGGCGGCCGTCCTCGACGAACGCCGCGAGGCTGTAGGTGGTGCCGAGGTCGATGCCGACTACCGCGTTGTTCGTCATGGTGGGAGCGCTGGGTCAACGGGCGAGCGGGCCAGTTCTCCGCTCACACCCATTGTAGGCCCGCACAACGCATCACCAGTGCCCCGGCAGTTTCTCGCTGCGGAGCCAGGCGGTGTACCACAGGTCGAGGGTGAGCTGCGCCCCGGCCCGGACGCGGGCCAGGACGAACGCCCGGCTCTCGTCGGTCGGCTTCTCGAACGCGCCGGCCGCGTCGAACTCGTAGCACTTGGGGATGTGGGTGTGCGACTCGGCGATGAACTTCATGACGTGCGCCCACGGGTCGTCGAGCTTCTTGGCTTCGAGCCCCCGCGACACCTCCTCGGGCCGGATCCCGAACTTCTCGGGGAAGGCGTCGAGCTTCGCGTGGATGCCCTTCTGCTTCACCGTGCCGTCGGCCTGGACGCGGCCGTCGTAGTCGCGGGTGGTGTGGAGCGGCATGGCCGCGTCGCCGGTGTAATGGGCGAGTGTGCCGCCGTGGACGAGGCACTTCATCGGGACCGCCGCGTTCTCGGGCGACTTGCGGTAGTCGTAGAACCCGACGGCCAGTTTCTCGTAGTTCTCCATGATCGCGTAGGGGAGCAGGCCGGTCTTGTGTGGGTCCTTCTTCAGATCGGTGTAGACCAGTTTCATCGCATCGAAGCGGTTCGTGGCCGGGAGCTCCTTGCCGTCGAGGTCCTCGATGTCGAGGAAGTGGTTGCCCTCCTCGGCCCGGCGGAGGAAGTTCATCTCGCGGTTCTTCCAGCGGTCCGGATCGACGGCGAAGTGGGCCAGGTGCTTGCCGCCGCGGCGGAAGAAGTCGGGGACGGCGTCGGGCAGCCGGGCGGCCGCGGCCTCGGTGACGGTCTCGTGGCCGCCGCCCCACCAGCCGAGCGCGAGCCCGCCCCCCAGAACCGCCGCGACGACCAGGGCGGCCCCGGTCCCGAGTGTCCGCTTTCTCATTGATGAACTCCGCGTGATGTGGCATCGGTTATACCCGGCACGATTCCGGTTCGGGTGTGTTTTCTTCGAGAAGACCGTGAACCCGCGGGTGCCCGAGGGTCGATGGAAGGGATAACCGGATCTCCCGCGTGAAGGTGGGCGAACTGGTGAACCTGGCACGGACGCCGGGTCGGTGGGTGGAGTTAAGGAGGACACGGGATGCGGCGCTCGGCCTGGGTGCTTCTGGCGGCGGTCGTCACCGGCTCGGTGAGCCCTGCCGCCGCGCAGCCCGGTCCGCTCGCGCCGGTGGGCGGGCCGCCGCAGGCGCAACCCGACTACGACCCGAACCTGCCCCCCGAACCGCCGCTCGGCACCGTCGTCAGGCCGCCCGCGGACCGCCCCCCGAATGTACTCGGTCCGCCCGTGATGGGCTCCCCCGTCGGCCCGGCGGACCGCGATTCCCAGGCCGATGCCCCGTGGGCCGCGCCGGCCCCGCAGCGAACCACGCCACCCGTTGTGCCGGCATCGGCGACGAGCCCGGCCGCCCCATCGGGTCGGCGAGCCGCACTCGGTGCTCCGGTCACGGCGGGCACGCCGGTTTCGGCCCATCGCGTCGAGCCGGCGTCGCGAACGTCCTACGCCTCAACGGACGCCGACGACGCGGTCAACGACCTGCTCACCCAGCGTTCGCCCCGGCGGCGTCCCGCCCCCGCCGTGGACCGCGACTCGGAAGCGCGACCCGTCGGGGCCGGCGGTCCGGACGACCACCCCGAGCGCTCGTCGGGCAAGTTCGGCGACAAGATCGGCGAAGCGCTCGGCAGTTGCACCGAGTGGTTCAAGAGCGACCACGCCTTCGACGGGTTCATCTCCCCCGTCACGAACCCGCTGCTGTTCGAGGACCCGCGGGCGCTGACCGAGTTGCGGCCGATCTTCATGTACCAGAAGATCCCGGGCAACCAGCCGGACTTCCAGGGCGGCAGCGCGTACTACTACGGCGTGCAGGCCCGGCTCGCGGTCACCGACCGGCTGTCGTTCACGTTCAACAAGCTCGCGGGGATCACCCTGTCGCCCGGGAGCGCGTCGCTCTACGACGGCGGGACCGGGTTCGCCGAGTTGTGGCTCGGGCCGAAGTACACGTTCATCCGGAACGAGGACACGGGCACGCTGCTCGCCGGCGGGTTGCAGTTCCAGGTACCGATCGGGTCGAGCAGCGTGTACCAGAACACCGGGAACCTGTCGATCGTGCCGTACGTGACCTACGGGCAGAACTTCGGCCGCGACTTCAAGTTCGGCGGCTTCAATACGTTGATCGGCACCGGGTACTCGTACTCGACCGACAGTGTGCGGAGCGACTACTACTACCTGTCCGCCCACCTCGACATGGACGTGATGAACAAGCACAAGTTCTACCCGTTGGTGGAACTGAACTGGCTGTACTACACGAACAACGGCACCGGCCTGCCGACGGGCAACGAGGGCCGCGACCTGTTCAACCTCGGCGGCCAGGCGAAGAACTCGGGGCTGCTCACCGGGGCGTTCGGTGCGCGGTACAAGATCACCGAGAGCGCCCAACTGGGTGCCGCCTTCGAGTTCCCGCTCGCCGGCCCGCGGAACATGTTCCAGTACCGCGTCACGCTCGACTTCATCCTGCGGTACTGACCCAGGCCGCCCAGCGTTTCACGTGCCGGGATCCTGAGAGTGGTCCGCTCGCCCCGCGAGCGGTCAACGAACCCCGCTCGCGGGGCCAGCGGACCACCCTGTGGGCCCTTGAAAGGCCCGGGCGCCGCGGGCCGTTCGGTTGACGAACCCGGGACCCACCGCTAGGATCGGTTGGATTGACGGCTGGCGAATCGTCTGAGTCCTCTCCGACCGTGACGCGACCCCGGAACCGGCGCGAGTTCGCCCGACTCGTCCCGTAACCCCTCACGTTCCGCATGGACACCACGTCCGCAAGTCTGCTGGTGCGGGTCCGGCACCTCGGCGACGTCGAGGCCTGGACGCGGTTCGTCCGCACCTACTCGCCGGTCCTCCACGGGTGGGCGCGGCACATGGGGCTCCAGCACGACGACGCGGTGGACCTCGTCCAGGACGTGTTCGCGGTCCTCGTCCAGAAGCTCCCCGAGTTCGACTACGACTCGCACAAGCGGTTCCGCGGGTGGCTCTGGACGGTCACCCGGCGGCGGTGGGTCGAGCGGCGCCGCAGGGCCGTCCTGCCCCTGGACCCGGGCCGCGACCCGAACGACGTCGCGGCCCCCGCACCGCCCGAGCCCGAACTGGACGAGGCCGAGTTCCGGGCGTACATGCTCAAGCACGTCGTCCCCACGCTGCGGGGCAACTTCCACGACTCCACCTGGCGCGCGTTCTGGAAGCACGTCGTCGAGGGCCGGCCGGTGGCCGAGGTCGCCGCCGAGGAGGGGCTGTCCGTCGCCGCGGTGTACAAGGCGAAGCTCCGGGTCACGGCCTCCCTTCAGAAGGCGCTCGCGGACCTCGTCACCGATTGAGCCCACCCATGAACCCCACGAACCCCTGCCCGGCCCGGGCCGAGTACGAGGCGATGCTCCGGGGCCGGCTCGACGAGGACCGCGCCGCTGTCCTCGAAGCGCACCTCGGGGAGTGCGGTGCGTGCCAGCAGGCGCTCGACGGGCTGGCCGTGGACGACCGCCTCACCGGCCTGCTGCGCGCCGCGCCGGCCCCCGAACCGGTCCCGGCCTCCGATCCGGGCCTGGGGCAGATGGTCGCGCGGTTGGAGGACATGGCCCGTCAGTTCACGCCGGCCGGGTTCGACCTCAGCGTGTCCGGCGACGCCTCGGTCGGCCCGGACGGCGCGCCCCCCGACCCCGTGCCGGGGGCCGAATCGGTCAGGGTCGTCGGGTACCGGATCGTCCGCCTGCTCGGGGCGGGCGGGATGGGGCTCGTCTACCTGGCCGACGACGACGCCCTCCGCCGCCAAGTCGCGATCAAGGTGCTCCGCCCCCGGCTCGCGCGGCACACCCGCGCCCGCGACGGGTTCCTGCGGGAGGCCCGCGCGATGGCGGCGCTCAAGCACGACAACGTGGTGACGGTGTTCCAGGTGGGCGACGCGGTCGGGCCGCGGGGCGAGTCGGTGCCGTTCCTCGCGATGGAGCGGTTGGAGGGCGAGACGCTCGCGGACTGGGTCCGCCGGGACGGGGTGATGGCCCCGGACCGGGTCGCGCGGCTCGGCACCCAGGCCGCCGAGGGGCTCGCCGCGGCGCACGCCCGTAGCGTGGTCCACCGGGACATCAAGCCCGGAAACCTGTGGCTCGAATCGCCCCCCGGGTGGGCCGACGCGGACTCCGACCAGCGGCCCCCGCTCGCGGCCGTCGGGCGGGTGAAGATCCTCGACTTCGGGCTGGCGCAGCCGGCGGGCGAGGAGGACGCGGGCCGGTCGCAGGTGGTGCTGGGCACCCCCGCCTACATGGCCCCCGAGCAGGCCACGGGCCGCGACCTGGACGCCCGCGCCGACCTCTTCAGCCTCGGGGTCGTGCTGTACGAACTCCTGACCGGCCGGTTGCCGTTCCCGCGACCGGGCCGCCTCAGCGTGCCGACGTACCCCGACCCCGTTCCCGTTGGCACCCTGGCCCCGGGCGCGCCGCCGGAACTGGCGGATCTCGTCCACCGCCTCCTCGCGACCGACCCGGCGGCGCGCCCGGGTTCGGCCCGTGAGGTGGCGGCGGCCCTGGCGGCGCTCGCGCACCCGACCGGGCCGGTCGTTGCGGTGCCGGGTCCGACCAACGCCGTGCGATCACAGCGGTCCGCACGGGAGCGACGGGGCCGGGGCGTTCGCGCGGCGATCGGCACGGCGCTGGTGGCGGCCGGGCTGGCGAGCGTGTGGGCGGCGCTGCCCCGGACCGAGTCGCGCGCCCCCGCCGACACCGACGGTCTTCCGGCGGGCCCGCCCGACGATGCCTGGGTCCGTGCGGTCCACGCGCTCGCGCCGAACCGGCACGCGGCGGCGGTCGTTGCGAAACTCGTCGAACTGAACCCGGGGTTCGACGGGGAGGTGTCGCGCCTCGGCCTGTCGGACGGAAAGGTGACGGAGTTCGGCATCCTCACCGACGAGGTTTCCGACATCGGCCCGGTCCGGGCGTTCGCCGGCCTCAGGCACCTCACGGTGGTCGGGAGCACCCCGGGGAAGGGGAAGCTGACCGACCTGTCGCCGATCCGCGGGCTCCCGCTGACGACCTTGAACGTCTGGCAGAACCCGGGCCTCACCGACGTTTCGCCCGCTGCGGGGATGAGCCTGACCATGTTCCAGAGCGGCGACACCGCGGTCCGCGACCTCGCCCCCCTCGAAGGAATGCCGCTCGACGTCGTGGCGGTCAACAACTGTGCGGTGACCGACCTGTCGCCCGTGCGGACGATGCCGCGGGTCCGCCTGCTCCGGTGCGACGGGTGCCCGATCGCCACCCTGGAGCCGTTGATCGGCTCGAAGCTCCGGGAGCTCCGGTTCACGTTGAAGCGGGACCGGGGCGACCTGAAGGTTCTGGAGCAGATGCCGCAACTTACCACGATCAACGGGGCCGCCGCGAACGAGTTCCGGTCCCGCGTTCCCCCACCGCGCTGAAAAAACTTCGGGTCCGGTGTCCAACTCACAGTTCTCTCCTCGAAGCCCTTTCTGACGGCCTCTCCCCTTCTGTCGGGCTTCGGGCTTAATCCTTCCATTTCCGTGAGAGACCCACGTGACCAGCACAACCCGTTCGGGGCGGCGCGCCCGCGCGTTCACCCTCATCGAACTGCTCGTCGTGATCGCGATCATTGCGGTCCTGATCGGCCTGTTGCTCCCGGCCGTGCAGAAGGTGCGCGAGGCCGCGGCACGCACGCAGTGCGCCAACAACCTCAAGCAGCTCGCCCTCGGGCTGCACAACTACGCCGGGGTCAACGGCGACAAGTTGCCCCCGCTCCGGTACTCGCTGACCGCGGGCGCAACCGGGAACGGACAGGGGAGCGCGATGACGGCGCTGCTCCCGTACCTCGAACAGGAGCCGCTGTTCAAGGCGCACGTCGCCGCCGGCGACGTCACGGTGAACAAGGGCGTGGTGGTCAAGACGTTCCTGTGCCCCGCCGACAGCACGGTGGGGACCGGGGTCGGCGCGAACGGGTGGGCCGGCAGTTCTTACGCGGTCAACTCGCTCCTGGTCGCGAAGTACGCCTGGTTCACGGTGACCGACGTGGACGCGCCTCAGATGACCATCACCGGCATCACCGACGGCACCTCGAACACGGTCGCGTTCGCCGAGCGGAAGATGATTACCGAGGGCTCGGTCCTGTGCGCCCGCGACAAGCCGCACGAGTGGAACAGCGAGGACAAGTACAACTCGGCCGCGTTCGGCATGTATCAGTCGATGGGCTACTACCGGACCTCGTACCCGGCATACTGGAGCACGTCGCAGTGGTGGTTCAACTCGCAGAGCATCCAACCGAACGTCTCGGGGACGACCGGCACCCGCTGGGGCGCGAACTCGTCGCACCCGGCCACGGTGCAACTCGCCATGGCCGACGGGAGCGTCCGCGGGGTGAACCAGAGCACCAACATCCTGACCTTCTGGACCGCCGTGATGCCCAACGACGGCATGGTCCTTACGAACGACTGGAACTGACCCCGCCCGCGTGCGGCCCGGTCCGGACCGGGCCGCGGTTCGTCTCACGTCACCTCAGAGGGGTCACCATGCAGCGGCGGGTCGCAACGGGTCTGATCGTGTTCGGCGGGGTTCTGGCGGCGGGGTGCGGGGTCCAGCGGTCGGCCAACGGGACGCACGCGCTGGTGGGGAACGTCACGGTCGCGGGGCAGCCGGCGCGGGACGTCATGATCGTGGCCCACGGGAGCGACGGCAAGGACTACAGCGGCGTGTCGGACACGACGGGAAAGTACCGGATCGACAACCCGCCGGTCGGCCCGCTCCGGATCTCGCTCTCGTCGGCGACGCCGCCCCCGCACCCGCGCGTCAAGGGGGCCGGGGCGTCACGGGAGCCGCGGTACGTGCCCGCGGGGTACTCGGGCAACAACGCGGAACTGGTGGTCGAGTTCACCGGCGGCACGCAGGTGTTCGACATTGTGGCCTCGACCGACGCCGACCCGGCGAAGAGCCGCTAGACGCCGAGCGCCTTGAACTGCTTGACGCAGTTCGTGATGGCGACCTCGGTCGGGAGCCGCTCGATGCTCGACGCGCCGAAGAACCCGACGATGCCCGTCGTGTGGTCGAGCACGTACCGGACGTCGGCGGGCTCGGAGATCGGCCCGCCGTGGCACAGGACCAGGACGTCGGGCCGCACGGCCCTCGCGGCGTCGGCCAGTTCCTGCACCCGCTTCGCGGCGTCTTCGAGAGACACCGCCGACTTCGCCCCGATGCTGCCCTTCGTCGTCAGCCCCATGTGCGGGATCAGGACGTCGGCCCCGGCCTTTGCCATCTGGGTCGCTTCTTCGGGCGTGAACACGTAGGGGCACGTCAGCAGGTCCATCTCGCGGGCCAGCGCGATCATCTCGACTTCCTTGGCGAAGCCCATCCCCGTCTCTTCGAGGCCGACCCGCAGGGTGCCGTCGATGAGGCCGACGGTGGGGAAGTTCTGCACGCCGCTGAATCCGGCGTCGCGCACGTCGAGCAGGAACCGCTTCATCACGCGGAACGGGTCGGTCCCGCACACGCCCGCGAGCACCGGCGTCCTCTCGACGACCGGCAGCACCTCGCGGGCCATGTCCATGACGATCTGGTTCGCGTCGCCGTAGGGCATCAGCCCGGCGAGCGACCCGCGGCCGGCCATGCGGAACCGGCCCGAGTTGTAGATGATGATGAGGTCGATGCCGCCCATCTCGGCGCACTTCGCGGAGATGCCGGTTCCGGCCCCGCCGCCGATGATCGGCCGGCCTTCGGCGACCTGGGCACGGAAGCGAGCCAGGATGTCACTACGCGAGAACATGGCGACCCGGGGGAGAGTGGTTCTGGTGCGGCCCGCGGCGTCACGGGGCCTTCGACGGGTCCGCCGGCTTCGGCTCGTCCGGGAGGATGACCACTTCGCGGCTCTCGCCGCCGAGGTCGCGGTGGCCCGACCGCTTTGCGCCGTCGCCGGTCTTCGCGCGCTCCTCCGCGTCGGCCTTCGCCAGCAATTCCTGAATGATCCGCTCGTTCGCGTCCAGCTCGGCCTGAGTTGCGCCGACTGCGGGGGGGCGGTTGCCGCGCACGGCCCACAGGATCAACTCCCCGACGGCGACGAACCCGAACCCCCAGACCGCGAGGGTGAGCGGCAGGCGGACCTTCATCGTGGCAGCGAGGTCGTCGTCCGGCGGGGCGACGTCCTCCGTGCCGGGCACCGCGGCCGGTAGGAACATGACGGCGATGTTTGCAATGAAGTAGCCGAGGACCGCGAGGAAGATTGCGGCGAGGGTGCCGTTGACCGCGATCCGTTTCACGACGGGACTCATGCGTACCCCCCACGAGCGACGCCGGCGGAAGAGCCAGTAACATAACACGCGGTCCCGGGCCGAGCAGTCGCAAACCGGGCGAACCGGGGGCGTGGCATGTCTGTGTTACTCATCGGAACCCTCGACACCAAGGGGGCCGAGTTCGCGTACGTGCGCGACCGCCTCCGGGCGGCCGGGGTCGCGGTCACGCTCGCCGACGCCGGCGTCGTGGCCCCGCCGACGGTCGCGCCGGACGTTTCGCGCGAGCAGGTGTTCCAACTCGCGGGGACGAGCGCGGCCACGGTGAAGGCGGCCGGGGACCGGGGCCGGGCGGTCGCGCTCGCGGCCGCCGGGGCCGCGAAACTCGCGGCGCGGTTGCACGCCGAAGGGAAGCTGACGGGGGTGCTGGCTCTCGGCGGCTCGGCCGGCACGACCATCGGCACCGCGGCGATGCGGGCGGTTCCCGTGGGCGTCCCGAAGTTGATGGTGAGCACGCTCGCGTCGGGCCAGGTGCAGCACTACGTCGGCACCCGCGACGTGATGATGATGCACTCGGTCGTGGACATCGCCGGGTTGAACCGCGTCAGCCGCACCGTCCTCGACAACGCCGCCGCTGCGATGGCGGGAATGGTACTCGCCCGGCGAGCCGGGAGCGTCAGCGACCGGAGTAGCGGCAGCGACAAGCCCGTGATCGCCGCCACGATGTTCGGGGTCACGACGCCGTGCGTCGAAGCCGCTCGTGCCCAGCTTGAAGCCGCGGGGTACGAGGTGCTGGTGTTCCACGCAACCGGCACCGGCGGCCGGACGATGGAGGGGCTGATCCGCGACGGCCTCGTTGCGGGTGTGCTCGACATCACGACGACGGAACTCGCCGACGAACTCGTCGGGGGCGTTCTGACGGCCGGCCCCGACCGCCTCACGGCCGCGAGCCTCAAGGGGGTACCGCAGGTGATCTCGGTCGGCGCGCTGGACATGGTGAACTTCGGGCCTGCCGACACGGTGCCCGAGAAGTTCAAGGGCCGCCGCTTCCACCAGCACAACCCGACGGTCACGCTGATGCGCACGACGCCCGAAGAGATGGACCGCCTGGGCCTGGAGTTGACGCAGAAGGCGAGTGCATCGGGCGGCCCCGCGGCGGTGGTCCTGCCGCTCTTGGGGGTGTCGGCCCTCGACGCCGCGGGGCAGCCGTTCTGGTGGCCGGAAGCGGACGCGGCTCTGGTCCAGAGCGTGCGGAACTGGATCGCCCCGAACGTCGAGTTGGTGGAACTCGACCTGCACATCAACGACCCGGCGTTCGCGGCCGCGTGCGCCAACAAGTTGTTGGACCTGATGCGGTCGCGGTGACGCTCGGTGTCACTCCTTCGGGACCTCCTTGCCCTGCACGGTCCTGATCCCGCCGCGGCCCACCGACGATTGCTCCACGCTCGATTTTCGTACTCTCCGTTGCCGCGGCGCGGCGCGGGCCGGACAATGCCGCCACGGTTCCGACTCCACCACCGCGGGCTGCGCCCGCCGCTCGCCAAGGGGACTCTCCATGAAGCTCGGGATGAATCTGTTGCTGTGGACCGGCGGGGTGACCGCCGAGCACTTCCCGCTCCTCGGCAAGCTCAAGGCGGCCGGGTTCGACGGGGTCGAGTTGCCGATCTTCGGCGGCACCCCGGCCGAGTACAAGCCGATCCGGGCCGAACTCGACAAGCAGGGGCTGAAGTGCACCGCGGTGACGATTCTGACGAAGGACACGAACGCGGTGAGCCCGGACGCCGCGGTCCGCCAGAAGGCGGTCGAGTGGCTCAAGAACGTCATCGAGATCAACCACGTGCTCGGGTGCGAGACGCTGTGCGGGCCGTACCACTCGGCGATCGGCGAGTTCACCGGGGCCGGCCCCACCGACGACGAGAAGAAGCGCTCGGCCGACGTCCTGCGCCAGGCCGCCGAGTTCGCGAAGCAGGCCAACCTGATGCTCGCGATCGAGTACCTGAACCGGTTCGAGTGCTACCTGCTCACAACGGCCAAGGCCGCCGTCGAGTTGGTGAAGATGGTGGACCACCCGAACTTCCGCACGATGTACGACACGTTCCACGCGCACATCGAGGAGAAGGACCAGGCCAGCGCGATCCGCACGGTCGCCCCGGTCGTGGCGCACGTCCACATCAGCGAGAACGACCGCGGCACCCCGGGCACCGGGCAGGTCCACTGGGACGAGGCGTTCAAGGCGCTCAAGGAGATCAAGTACGACGGGTGGCTGACGATCGAGGCGTTCGGCCGGGCGCTGCCGGACCTGGCGGCCGCGACGAAGGTGTGGCGGGACCTATTCCCGAGCCCCGAGGACGTGTACACCCGCGGGGCCGCGTTCATCAGGTCGAAGTGGGGGAAGTAGGGGATGGGCCAGTGGGGCGGGCGGTGCGAGGTGCGCCGCGCGTCCCCGCCCGTTGACCGCCCCGGGGGCCGAGAGTGTGCCATCCGGGGCGGGCCCGCCGGCCGATGTACGATGTGTCGCACGGACACCCGGGGCGGACGCCCCACATCGGACCCGCAGGAGGCAACGGATGCGACGGTCGTTCTGGCTGGCGGCGGCGGGCGGTTTCGGCATCTCGCTCGGGGCGGCCGCGCACCCCGCCGAATCGCCCCCCGCGGCACCGGCTGCGGGCTCGGCACAACCCGCACAGTCCGGCCCCCCGTGGGCCAACAAGTTCTTCCTCCCGGACATCGCGACGAACCGCGAGCAGGTTCCGCCCGCGGTCATCACCCACAACTTCGGCGAGGTGCCGCACGGCACGCTGTGCGTCCAGAAGTTCACCATCACGAACATCTACGACGTGCCGGTGCAGATCACGGACGTGCGGAAGAGCTGCACGTGCCTCGATTACGTCCCGATGACGAGGACGCTCCAGCCGAACGAGACGGCCGAGTTCACCGTCACGATGAACGCCGGCAAGTTCGTGGGCCACAACGCCCAGACGTTCTACGTCACCTTCGGCCCGAAGTACGTCTCCACGGCCGCGATCCGGGTGCAGGCCACGAGCCGCACCGACGTGACGCTCACCCCCGGCTCGATCGCGTTCGGCACCGTGCCCCTGGGGAGCAAGACGAGCCAGGCCGTTGGGGTGAAGTACTCGGGGCGCACCCGCGACTGGAAGCTCACCGAGGTCGTCCCCCCGCAGGGGCCGTTCGAGGTGAAGTTCGCCGAGGTGAGCCGCGGCGGCCCGCTCCGGGGCGGTGCCGAGTACTCGGTCGAAGTGTCCCTGAAGCCGACCGCGGCCCCGGGGCCGCTCTCCGAGCAGATCACCATCAAGACCACGGACCCGGCGCACCCCACGGTGCAGATCTCGGTGACGGGTACGATCGCCGCCCCGATCGAGCTGTCCCCGAACAAGGTGCGGTTCGACGGCGTGCCCGTGGGGCAGTCGGTCACGCAGCGGGTGCTGGTCCGGGCCGCGAAGCCGTTCAAGATCCTGGGCGTGGACGGTGCGGCCGACGGCGTGTCGGTGGACCTCCCGGCCGCGAGCGCCCCGCTCCAGGTGCAGTTCCTCACGGTGAAGTTCGACCCGAAGCAGCCCGGGGCCGTGTCGCCGGTCCTGAAGCTCCGCACCGACCTCGACGGCAGCACCGTGTCGCTGCCCGTCGAAGCCGAGGCAATCGCGAAGTAATCCGGAGGGGGAGACGGGGAGACGGGGAGACACGGAGTGAAGACCAAGGGTGTCTTTGCTCCGTGACTCCCCGTCTCCCCATCTGCGTGTCCCACTACAATTCTGTCGCCCGCGTCACGCACCACGAGCGACACCATGCCGACCAACCGCCTCGCCGGCGAGACCAGCCTCTACCTGAAGCAGCACGCCAGCAATCCCGTGGACTGGTACCCGTGGGGGCCGGAGGCGCTGGCACGCGCGAAGCAACTCGATCGCCCCATCTTCCTCTCGATCGGCTACTCGGCGTGCCACTGGTGCCACGTCATGGAGCACGAGAGCTTCGAGGACGAAAGTACCGCGGCGGTGATGAACGCGCAGTTCGTGTGCGTGAAGGTGGACCGCGAGGAGCGGCCGGACCTCGACACGATCTACATGAACGCGCTCCAGGTGCTGACCCGCGAGGGCGGCGGCTGGCCGCTCAGCGTGTTCCTCACCCCCGACCTGACGCCGTTCTACGCCGGCACCTACTACCCGCCCGACGACCGCTACGCCCCGCAGCGGCCGAGCTTCAAGCGGCTCCTGGCCGCGATCCACGACGCCTGGACGAACCGCCGCTCGCACGTCACCGAAGTCGGCCAGAACGTCACGCAGTACCTGAAGGGCATGAGCGCGCTCGAAGCCGGTGACAGCCCGTTGTCACCAGACCTACTCTCGAACGCGCTGAACGCGCTGCGGCGGAGCTTCGACGCGACGCACGGCGGGTTCGGCGGCGCGCCGAAGTTCCCCCACGCCCTCGAACTCATGCTGCTCCTGCGGCTCGCCGGGCGGTTCGGGGACAAGACCGCCGTTCACATGGTCCGGCACACGCTGGAGAAGATGGCCCGCGGCGGCATGAACGACCAGCTCGGCGGCGGGTTCGCCCGGTACAGCGTGGACGCGAAGTGGCTCGTCCCCCACTTCGAGAAGATGCTCTACGACAACGCGCTGCTGACCAGCGCCTATGTCGAGGCGTGGCAGGTCACGCGCGACCCGTTCTACCAGCAGATCGCCGAGGAAACCCTGGGGTACGTGCACGACGGCATGATGTGCGACGACGGTCCCTTCTACAGCGCCGAGGACGCCGACAGCGAGGGCGAGGAGGGGAAGTTCTACGTCTGGTCCGAGGCCGAACTGCGGGAGGTGCTGGGGGCAGATCTCGGCGACATCGCCGTGAAGGTGTGGGGCGTCACAACGGGCGGCAACTTCGAGGGGCACAACATCCTGTTCCGCGCCCGGAGCGACGAGCAGGACGCCGCGCTGTTGGGCCTCTCCGTCGAGGCGTTCCGCGAGAAGCTGGCCGAGGTGAAGCGGAAGCTGATCCCCGTTCGCGCGAGGCGCGTGCGGCCGGGCCGCGACGAGAAGATCCTGGCCGCGTGGAACGGGCTGATGATCTCGGCGTTCGCGAAGGCGGGGGCGGCGTTCGGGAACGACCACCATGTCGCGACGGCGACGACCGCCGCGGACTGGTGCCTGAAGCACCTGCGCGACGCGAACGGCCGCCTGTTCCGCAGCGCGAGTGCCGACGGCACCGCCAAACTCAACGGTTACCTCGAAGACTACGCCTGCCTCGCGGACGCGCTGGTGTCGGTCTACGAGGCGACGTTCGCGATGAAGTACCTCCGCGCCGCAGCGGAACTCGCCGACGCGATGCTGAAGCACTTCGCCGACCCGAGCGGGCCGGGCTTCTTCTTCGTGGCCGACGACCACGAGGCGCTCATCGCCCGCACCAAGGACGTCCACGACGGCTCGACCCCGAGCGGCAACGCGGTCGCGGTGACGGTGCTGCTGCGGCTCGCGAAGCTCCTCGACCGCCGCGACTACCTCGCGAAGGCCGAGGAAACCCTCCGCGGCTACCGCGACACGATGGCCGAACACCCCGCCGCCGCCGGGCAGATGCTCATCGCGCTCGACTTCTACTTCGGCCCGGTGCAGGAAATTGCCGTCGTCTGTTCCGCGGCCCAAGCGGCGTACCGGACGGCGGTCGGAACGATCCACGCGAGCTTCGGCCCGAACCGCGTCGTCGCGGCCCACGACCCCGCCACCGGTCCGGCACCCGGCGACATTCCGCTGTTCAAGGACAAGCCCGCACTCGATGCCGCGGTGACGGTGTACGTCTGCGAGAACTACGCCTGCCAGGCTCCGCTCGTGGGGGCGGAAGCGGTGGAACGCGCGTTCGCACACCGCACGACTTGAGCTGAAATCGACGTTGGGTTCAACCGCCGCGCCCGAACAACCGATACAGAAGGAGTCGCCCGCAGGGTCGGTGCCTCAATCACGGGGATCGCACATGCGGTTGGCCCGCGAACTCACCTCGGCCCTCGTCCGGCCTTCGACTGCACGGGCGGCGCTCGCGGGAAACTGGTTCCCGGCCGCCCTCGGGGCGTACCTGCTGCTCGTTGCCGGGCTCCGCACGCTCGTCGCGCGGAGCCTGATGTTCGACGAGTCCGAGCAACTCGCGCTCTCCCAGGTCCTCGCCCTCGGCTACGGCACGCAGCCGCCGCTGCTCATCTGGGTGGCGTGGTGCGCCGTCGCCGTCTTCGGCGTCTCGACCGCCACAATCCTCGGCCTGCGGTTCGTCGTGCTCGGGCTGATGTACACCGGCCTTTACGCCTGCGGGCGCTCGCTGGGCGGCTTGCGCCACCGGGCCGCGCTGGCGGCCGCCGGCGCGCTGCTCGTTCCCGCCGTGTCGTGGGACTTCGTCCTCGACAAGACGAACACGCCGATGGCCTGCGCGATGGCGGCGTTCGCGGTCGCGTCGCTCGTAAACGCCGTCCGCACCGGGAGCCGCCGGGCCGCGGTGTGCGTCGGGCTGCTCGTCGGGCTGGGCGTCTTGAGCAAGTACACGTTCCTGCCGTTCGTCGCCGGCCTCGTTGCTGCGGCGCTTAGCGTACCCGAGTACCGCAACTGGGTGCTCTCGCGCCGCGGTGCGGCCGCCGGGCTCACGGCGCTCGTCGTGCTTCTGCCGCACGCCGCCTGGGTGGTTGCGAACCGGGCCGACCTCGCCGAGGGAATCACGCACTCGATCACCGACCGGCCCGAGCGCACGTTGAGTCGGCTCGCGGTGTCGGCTGGCGACGTGGCGGTCATGTCGGTCGGCGTCACCTTGGTCGCGTTCGCGTGCCTCGCCCCCCACGTCTTCCGCCGCGTGAGCGAGCGGCCGGCGCAGCGGGTGCTCGGGCGGGCGCTGGCGCTGGCCGGGGGCGCCGCGGTCGCCGTCGTGGTCCTCGCCGGCGGCACGCGGTTCAAGCCGCACTGGTTCACGCCGCTCGCCGTTCTGCTCCCGGCCTACCTCGTGTCGCGACTCGGAGAGGCACCCGGCAGTTCCCGAGCGGCGCGGCGACTCGGGGCCGCGGTTGGGGTCGGGATCTTCGCCACTGCGATCCTGGCCGGCGCGGTGGGCACGACCGACTGGCTCCGACAGGGGCGGGAACTCCGCCAGCGCGACCGGATCGCCGCGGAGGTCGCGCGAGCCGTGCCCGCCGACGCAAGCTACGTGTGCGAATCGCTCCGCGACGCGGGGAACCTGCGCCTCGCGCACCCGCGGTCGGCGATCGCTGTTCTCGGCACGCCCCAGGCGGCGCGGCCGAAGCTTCGGGAGGGTGCAATCTTCGTGTGGGACGCCTCGAAGGGCGTCGCGGTCCCCGAGACGACCGCCGCGGCGCTCGCCCGCGAACACGGACTTCGCCCCGATGTCACAGCGCGGGCCCGGTTCGTGGGCGAGCCGATCACGCCCGCCAACCCGACCGCCCGCCGGCTCGGGATCGTGCGATTGGTGCGCGACTGAGCCTCACTCCGGGTCGGAGCGTTCGAGGCAGTGAACGACGCCGTGGATGGTGGCGTGACCACGCGAGACGGGTACGGTCATGTACTCGGTGCGGGTCACCGTTCGCCAGTCGTCGCCGAGCCCCGCGACGAGTTCCCGCTCGTGGTCGTACCCCGGGGCGGTCGCGGTGACGACGATCACCCACACGCGGCCGGTGCCGGCTGTTGGTCCCATCGAAGCGGCGCGCTCCGCGACGCGGCCGACGTACCAGTCGAACGTCTCGCGCTGGTTCGGGATCGGGCACCGGTACACGACCGTGTCGCCGGGTCGCAACTTCGGTTCCAGTTCACGGTACAGCCCCTGCATCCAGCGGCCGTACTGCTCGCGGTGCGGTTTGCAGGCGTCGGCGATCATCTCCCCGGCACCGAACAGTGCGAACACGACCAGGACCGTCGTCGCGGCCGCGAGCCGCTTGCGGAGCAGGGGCACCGCCTCGACGAGTCGCGCCAGGCCGGTCCCGATCATCAGGCAGATGGCCGGGGCGAGGTGCATCGAGAGCCGCGTGCAGGCCCCGTAGGGGTACTGCCGCAGCACCGCGGCCGCGAAGTTCAGCGCGAACGGAGTCAGGCACAGCACCAGCAGCGAGCGGTTCCCCGACCGCCAACAGGCCCAGATGCCGGTGAGGAACAGGAGCGTCGTGAGCGTGCTCCCGCCGTTGCCGTCGCCCCACGGGAACGACATCAGCCGGCCCGTGTGGATCTTCACGGCCCACCAGACGAAATCGAGCGGGCCGGTCGGCGGGAACCCGTGCTTCCAGTAGTCCCGCATGAACTCCTTGAGGTCGGCCGCCGGCGGGTCGCTCGCCTGGCGCAGAACGAGTGCGTACACGGCGACGAACCCCGCGAGCGCCGCGAAGTTGTAGTACGCGAACAGCGCCCCGGACCGCCGGTCCCGCCGTTGCCATACGGCCGGCAGCAGGTACAGGCTCACCGCACCCGCCACGAACACGGTCGGGTACGACAGTCCCAGGCAGAACGGCACCACCAACGCGAGCGCGACGAGCGGCCACGCTCGCTCGGGGTTCTGCCGCCACCGCACGGCGAGGGCCATCAGCAGCGTCGAGCAGAGCATGTCCGCGGTGTACGGCTTCAGCGTCGAGGACATCATCACCGGCCAGCGGGCGACGGCGACGATGCCGATCGCGAACGCGGCCGCGGTGGGCCGCGCGGCCCTCCGCGCGAAGTCCCAATAGACGACGAGACCCGCCAGCCCGAAGAGCAGCGGGACCAGCCGCAGCGCGAGCCCGGAATTCCCGAGGAGGAGCATCACCGCCCGTTCGGCCCACAGGAACAGCACCGGGGCGACCTGCCGCTCGTCGAGCGCGTGCGTCAGCCCCTCGAAGTCGCGGCGGAGGAGGTTCAGCGCGACCGCGGCCTCGTCGTTCCAGATCGATCCGTCGAGTGCGTACCGGAACAGGCGCGCGACGACCCCGACCCCGACGACCCAGAGGGTCAGTTGGCGGAGCCGGGCCACGTACCCCCGCGGCGTCACCTCGGGCGCGGCGGAAGCGGCCCCCGCGGGTGCGGGCACGGGGTCGGCGGCGGTGGCCATCGCGGGCCCCTCCGGGCGGTATGGGCGGACTGGCCCGTTTCGGTAAGCGCAGGAGTCATCGGCCCCGCGCCCCCGGGACTTGAACGATTCTGCCGCCCGCGGCGTTCTCACCGGCCGGTCCGGCGCGATACACTGAACGTGCACACTCCTGTGCCAGGACGGAAAGGATCACGCATGTCTCGGGCCGCCATCGCGCTTTGCCTCGTGCTCGCCCCCCAGATCTCCCGGGCCGCCGAGCCGGTCTCGAGCGCCGAACTCGTGAAGACCGCCCAGGCGGTGTTCAAGGACCTCAAGACCGCCACGCTCGAAAACGGCCTGCGGGTGTACCTGCTCCCGGTGAAGGGCTCGCCGACCGTGTCGGTGATGGTCGCGTACAAGGTCGGCAGCGCGGACGAGGAGAAGGACCAGACCGGCCTGTCGCACTACCTCGAGCACCTGATGTTCAAGGGCACCGAGAAGCTGATGCCCGGCGACATCGACCGCGCCACCCAGCGGAACGGCGGGCGGAACAACGCGTACACGTCCGAGGACATGACCGTCTACCACTTCGACTTCGCCGCGGACCGGTGGCAGTCGGCCCTGGACATCGAGGCCGACCGGATGCGGAACATCCGCATCGACGCCAAGCACGAGTTCCAGCAGGAGAAGGGGGCCGTCATCTCCGAGCTGAACGGCAACGAGGACCAGCCCGGCGACCTGGAGTACAAGGCCGTCCTCGCGATGCTGTGGCCCAAGGAGTCGCCGTACTCGCACCCGGTCATCGGCCAGCGCGAGCACGTCCAGGCGGCGACCGCCGAGGTCATCAAGCGGCACTACGACAAGTGGTACCATCCGAACAACGCCGCGCTCGTCATCGCCGGCGGGTTCGACGCCGCCGAGACGATGGCCAAGGTCAAGACGATGTTCGGCGCGATCCCCAAGGGCGACCTGCCCAAGCGGAAGGTGCCGACGTACTTCAAGGACCGCGACGGCCCGGCCCGCAAGGAGTTCGAGTCGAAGTTCGACCAGCCCCGCATGGTGATGGGGTTCAACACCGTCGCGGTCGGGACCGCCGAGGACCCGATCCTCGACGTGGTGCAGTACGTCCTCGCCGACGGGAAGACCTCGCGCCTGTACCGCAAGCTGGTCGAGGACGAGCGGGTCGCGTCGTCGGTGGACGCCGGCAACTACGCCGGCCGCTACCCGGGCTGGTTCTCGGTGAGCCTCGACCTGCTCAAGGGGAAGGACCGGAAGCAGACCGAGGAGATGGTGCTGGCCGAGCTGGAGAAGCTCGCGACCGAGCCGGTGTCCGACGAGGAACTTGCCCGCGCCCGCAAGAAGCTCCTCGCCCGGTTCGTGTTCTCCCGCGAGAGCGTTCACAACCTCGCCGACGCCGTCGCCCGCACCAGCACCTACCCCGACGGCGACGACGTGGCCAAGTTCTTCGGGGACTACCTCGACCGCATCGCGAAGGTGAACAAGGCCGACGTCCAGCGGGTCGCCAAGGAGTACCTCGGCCGCAAGAAGGCGTGCATCGTGTGGAGCGTCCCGAAGGACGACCCGAAGGAGAAGGACGCGGAGAAGAAGGACGCAGAGAAGGGCGGCGGCAAGCGCGCCGGCGCCGCGGGGCCGGCGAAGCCGCTCGCGGCCCGTGCCGCCGACAAGCCGGCCGGCGGACCCGCTACGTTCTCCCTGACCGACGCCAAGCGCACCGTGCTCCCGAACGGCATGACGGTGATCCTCCTCGAGGACCACAAGCTCCCCGTCGTCGTCGGGGCGGTCAGCGTCAACGACGTGGGGCTCCGCGAGCCCGCGGACAAGAACGGCGTCGCGGCGCTCGTCGGCGGGCTGCTCGAAGAGGGGACCGACAAGCACACCGGCAAGCAGATCTCGGCGCTCATCGAGGACACCGGCGGCAGCCTCTCGCTCGGCGGCTCGGGCGGGTCGTTCAAGGTGCTGACGCCCGACACCGACCTCGCATTGGGACTTCTGTTCGAGTGCCTCCAGGCGCCGAGCTTCCCGGCCGAGGCGTTCGCCCGCCAGAAGGAGCAGCAACTCGCGGCCATCGACGACGCCGCGACCCAGCCGCAGAGCCTCGCGTCGGAGACGTTCCAGGCGCTGGTGTACGGCAAGCACCCCTACGGGCGGCCCGGCCACGGCACCCGGGAGACGGTCGAGAAGCTCACCGCCGACGACTGCAGGGCGTTCCACAAGCTCGCGTTCGCCCCGAACTTCACGACCGTCGCGCTCGTCGGCGACTTCAAGGCCGATGAGATGCTCAAGAGGATCGAGGCGCTCACCAAGGAATGGAAGAAGTCGGACGCCGGGAAGCCGGCGGTCGAAGCGCCGCCGAAGGGCACGGTCGTGGTCGAGAAGATCATCAGCGACCCGACCGCGGCACAGGTCCACGTCTTCATCGGCCAGCTCGGCATCACCCGCGACAACCCGGACTATTACAAGCTCCTGGTGATGGACAACGTCCTCGGCACCGGCCCGGGGTTCACCGACCGGCTCTCGGCCACGCTCCGCGACCGCCAGGGGCTGGCGTACACCGTCCGGGCGACGATCGCGAGCGGGGCCGGCACGCAGCCCGGCACGTTCACCGGGTACATCGGCACGTTCCCCGAGAAGTACCTCGACGTGCGGCACGGGTTCCTCCGCGAGTTCAACCGGATCCGCGACGAGGCCCCCTCCAAGGAGGAGGTCGAGGACGCCAAGAAGTACCTCCTCGGGAGCCTGCCGTTCCGGTTCACGACCACGTCGTCGGTCGCGGACCAGCTCCTCGCCGCGGAGAAGTACGGCCTCGGCTTCGACTTCCTGGAGAAGTACAAGAAGGAGGTCGCGTCGGTGACCCCGGCCGACGTGCAGGGGGTCGCGAAGAAGTACCTCGACCCGAAGACGCTGACGATCGTCGTCGTCGGTGCCATCGACAAGGACGGGAAGCCGCTCGGGAAGAAGTGACGGCCGCGGGTTCGTTCGGCCCGCCCCCGGCCGAACCCCGGCCCCGCCAACGGCGTAGAACGCTCTGACGCCGCCACGTGTTCTGGAGCCGCGGACATGACTCCCCCGAACAGCAACGAGCCCGCCGCGGTCCCGCCCCCGCAGCCGGCCCCCGCCCCGCGCCCCGAGCCGGCCGCCGGGGGCCTGACGTCCGCCCTCAAGGTCGCCGTCCCGGTCGGCGTGCTGATGGCGGTGATCTTCGCGATCACCTTCTTCTCGCAGTACACCCCGCAGGACGTGGGCGGCGTCAAGGGGCCCGAGTCGTCCGGGGAGCCGCCGCTGCGGTTCTTTACCAGCACCCGGCACTGGGACCCCTACGGCTCGCTCCAGGACCGCACCTTCCCCGGGTTCTACGAGGCGACCCGGACCGAGGCCGGCACCCCGAACGGGGCCGCGTTCTGGTTCGAGAACCGCAACACCAAGTCCGTGACCATGCAGCTCAAGGGCGTGAGTTGCAGCGCGTGCAGCGGCGGCCGCGTCGCCGCCATCCCGCAGGACGTCACCCGTCAGTTGCTCCAGATGACGGCCGTATCGGCGCTCCCCGGGGGGCTGTTCTCGCCGCTGCCGGCCGGGCTCGCCGGGCCCGCCGCGAACCTCGCCGAGGACCGCCTCCCCTGGCAGTCGTACGTGTTCCGCGACCACCCGCACGCCGAGTACAGCGTGCCGGCCGGCTCGAACCCCGACGGGTGGTCGCCCCAGTGGGGCATCCTCGAACTCCGGTTCTCGGTCGGGGCCGTCGCGCCGAAGGAGCTGAAGTCGCTGTTCAACCTCCAGGTGGACGGCACCCAGCAGATCGGCTCGGCCGAGTTCGCGATCGCGTTCGAGGGGGTCGAGCCGTTCGACCTCACCAAAACATCCATCGACGCCGGCGAGTTGCAAGAAACCTCCGAGGCCCGCACCTACGACGTGGTCGTGTACTCCGCGACCCGCGGGCCGCGTGGGAGCGCGACGGGCGACCTCGACGCCCCCAGGGCGGACGTCCGCCTCGTCGGTGGGGCCGTCGGTGAGGCCGGGCCGTTCGTGTCGGTCGGCCCGCCGGTCCGGTTGACCGAGGAGGAGATGCAGCGGGTGCCGGAGGAGGTCAAGCGGAACGTGCGGGTCGAGTCCGCGTACCGGATGACGGTCACCGTGAGCCCGAAGGTCGGCGACCGCCGGGCGGACCTCGGGCCGCTCGAGCGGGACGTTCACATCTCGACCGCCGACACCGCGAAGTCGGTCCGGGTGAAGGCCCTCGTCCGCGGGAGCGTCTGGCTCGACAACAACCAGAAAGAAATCGCCATCGGGAACTACAAGTACTCCGAGGGCTCGTTCCCCCCGGCCACCACGGTCATCACCGACAAGCCCGCCCAGGAGCTGGTCCTCGTCAGGGACGACCCGTCGCTCCCCGAGGGCCTGGTCGTCGAACTCGAGAAGCAGCCGGCCGCCCCGGACCTCGGTTACTACCGGCTCAAGGTGTCGGTGCCGGCGAACGCCAAGGGCGGGGCGTGGGCCGGGTACATCGTGCTCGAGCTGAAGGGGCCGAACCCGCAGCGGATCCGCATTCCCGTCCGCGGGAACGGGACCCGCTAGGCCCGCACCGGTCGGCGCGACCGGCACGACTGGACCAATTCGCCCCGGTTCCTCCCCCCCGCCCACCGGGGCACCACGATCACTTCACAACCTCCGCCCGGTGTGCCGAATCGGAGTGGGTGAGCCACGGAACCCAGAGGAGGATTGCCATGACCGGAGCCGACACGACGCCGCCCGGCAAGGGGCTGGCGGTGCGGGTGCTGGGGGCGATCGCCCTCGGCGGCGTCACCCTGGGAATCGCCGCGCTCGGGGCGTGCGGGTGGAGCCGCACCCCGTCGACCGCCACGGGCACCGACCCGGCGGCCGCCGCCGGCACGGAGCCGATGATCGGCGGCCAGCCGCTGTTCGCCGGGTGGCCCAAGCAGAAGCCCGAGGTCGCCATCGTCCTCACCGGCCAGACGTTCGGGTTCCTCCAGCCGTGCGGGTGCAGTCGCCCGCAGATGGGCGGGCTGGAGCGGCGGGCCGTGTTCCTCAACTCGCTCAAGGCAAAGGGGTGGTCGCTCGTCGGGTTCGACCTCGGCGACCTGTACCCGCACAAGTCGGCGATCGACGACCAGGCCCGGCTGAAGTACAAGTTCACGATGGACGCGCTCCGCGAGATGGACTACGTCGCCGTGGGCGTCGGCAAGACCGACTTCGCCGCCGGCATCGACAAGCTCCTCGGCGAGTACGCGGTCCAGAAGGAGCAGGCCCCGTACCTGCTCGCCGGCAACCTCATGGGGTTGGCGAACGACAAGCCGCAGCCCCGCGAGGAGCGGTACCCGCCGCCGCCCGGCTCGAAGCGGCCCATGGTCGGGCTCGCCGAACTCGCGAACGTCGGCGGCGCGACCGTCGGGGTCGTGGGGATCGTCGGCAAGTCGCTCGCCGAGGAGCTCAAGAAGGAGGACCCGAGCGTCACGTTCGCCGACAACGGCGAGGTGCTCAAGGGGGCCGTCGCCGCGCTCGACGCGCAGGCGAAGAAGCCGCTCGTGAACGTGCTGCTGTACCAGGGCACCTCGACCGAGGCCGGGCTGCTCGCGACCGCGTGGCCGCAGTTCCAGATCGTCCTGTGCCAGGCCGACGACCCCGAGCCGCCGCAGTTCCCGGTCACGGCGAACAACGGCAAGACGCTCATCGTCCAGGTCGGGCACAAGGGGCGGTATGTCGGCGTCGTGGGCGTGTTCAAGAAGCCCGGCGGCGGCATCGACCTCCGCTACCAGCTCGTGCCGCTCACGGAAGACTTCCTCACACCGGGCAAGGAAGAAGAGGCGCGCAAGGTGAACTTCGTGCTGCCGCTCCTGGAGACGTACTCCGAGACCGTGCGGGACCGGAAGTTCCTGATTCGGACGCCGAAGGCCCCGCACCCGTCCCAGATCCAGCAGCCGAAGATGAACCTCAGCTTCGTCGGCTCGGACAAGTGCCAGAACTGCCACCAGGCGCAGTTCGCCAGGTGGAAGGAGACGCCCCACAGTCACGCGCTCGACGCGCTGGAGAAGATCGCCAAGCGGCCGTCGCTCCGGAACTTCGACGGCGAGTGCGTGCAGTGCCACGTCGTCGGCCTGCACTACAAGACCGGGTACGAGGACCAGAAGGCGACGCCGCACCTCGCGCACGTCGGGTGCGAGAGCTGCCACGGGCCCGGCAGCGGGCACGCGACGAACAAGGACAATGCCGGGCTGCAACTCCTGCAGATCCCCTGGGCGCAAAACGCCGGGGACCGGCTCCCGCCGCTCGACGTGATCAAGAAGATCGGCGCGCTGCCGTCGATCGACCGGGGGAAGGTGGCGCTGAAGCCGCAGGAGTCGCTCATCATCAACCGCGTGTCGGCGATGTGCGCGAAGTGCCACGACCACGACAACGACCCGAACTTCGACTTCTTCGTGTACTGGCCGAAGGTCGCGCACACGTTCCCGAAGGACCCGCCCCAGGGCGAGAAGCCCGAGAAGTGATCGTCGGCCGCTCCTCGGTTGCCCGGAAATGAAAAGACCCCCCGGAACGTCCGGGGGGCACAACTCGGGGAAGAGTTGGTGTCGAGTGACTCGGGGCGGGGCGTGACTGCCCCGCATCGAGTCGGCCCGGGAACGCGACCCCGGGCGAACCTTGCGCAATAAATCCGTTAGCCGAGCTTCACGCCGAGTTCCTTGAGCTGTCGGGCGTCGACCGCGGCCGGCGCACCGGTCATCAGGTCGCGCGCCCGCTGGTTCTTCGGGAACGCGATCACGTCGCGGATGTTCGTCGTCCCGGCGAGGATCATGCACCACCGGTCGAGGCCCAGCGCGATGCCGCCGTGGGGCGGCGCGCCGCTCTTGAGCGCGTCGAGCAGGAACCCGAACCGGGCCTGCGCGTCGGCCGCCTCCATGCCGAGGATCTGGAACACCCGGCTCTGCACGTCCTGGCGGTGGATCCGGATGCTCCCGCCGCCGACCTCGTACCCGTTCAGCACCAGGTCGTAGGCCTTGGCCCGCACCTTGCCGAGGTCCTCGTCCTTCGCCAGGTGCTGCAGGTCCTCGTCCATCGGGGCCGTGAACGGGTGGTGCATCGCGGCGAACCGCTTCTCCTCCTCGTCCCAGCCGAACATGGGGAAGTCGAGCACCCAGAGGAAGTTGAAGTGCTCGGGCCGCGGCTGGAACGGAACGGGCGCGTACAGCTCCTTCCGCTTCTTCGCCGCGTCCACCTTCTTCTTCTGGGCCTCGTCGTGCGCGGCCTTCTCCTCCCACCAGTTCTGGTACAGCTTCATCTTCGCCGCGAGGTGCGTCCGCATCGCGCCCAGCGCGTCGCACACCACCGCTTCCTTGTCGGCGACGAACAGGAGCAGGTCGCCGTCGGCGACGCCGAGCCGCTCCCTGAGCTTCGCCTTCAGCTCGTCGGTGAAGAACTTCTCGATGCTGCCGGTGAGCTTGCCGCTCTCGGCCTTCATCCACGCGAGCCCCTTGGCCTTGTACGTCTCGGCGACCTTCGGCAGCTCCCCGCCGGGCTTCAGTTGCGTGTTGCTGAACGTCGCCGCCGCACCCTTCGCGTTGATCGCGCGAACGACCGCGCCGGGTGTTTCCAGTGCGGCCTTCATGAACTGTGCGTCGCTCGCCGCGGCGATGTCGCTGACGTCCACGATCTCCAGGCCGAACCGCAGGTCGGGCTTGTCGGAGCCGTACTTCGCCATCGCCTCGGCGTAGGACAGCCGCGGGAACGGCGTCGGGATCTTCACGCCCAGGCACTTCTCGAAGATGTCGGCCGAGAGCTCCTCCATGACCGCGAGCACGTCCTCGCGCTCGACGAACGACATCTCGACGTCGAGTTGCGTGAACTCGGGCTGCCGGTCGGCCCGCAGGTCCTCGTCGCGGAGGCACCGGGCGATCTGGAAGTACCGGTCGTACCCCGAGATCATCAGCAGTTGCTTGTACAACTGGGGCGACTGCGGGAGCGCGAAGAACTCGCCGTTGAACACGCGGCTGGGCACGAGGTAGTCGCGCGCGCCCTCGGGCGTGCTCTTGCCGAGCAGCGGGGTCTCGACTTCGAGGAACCCGTTGGCGTCCATGAAGTCGCGGATCGTCTTGCACACCTTGTGGCGCTGGGTGAGGACGCGCTGGATCGACCGCCGCCGCAGGTCGAGGTAGCGGTACTGGAGCCGGAGGTCCTCGTTCGGCAGTTCCTCGTCCGGGAACTCGGTGACGGAGAAGGGGAGCTGCGGGCAGGCGTTGAGCACCCGCAGCACCTTCGCCTCGACCTCGACGGTGCCGGTCGCAATGTCGGTCCGCTCGGCCCCGGGGAGCCGGTTCCGAACCAGGCCGGTGATCGAGACGACCCACTCGCGACCGAGTTCCTTTCCTTCCTTGAACAGGTCCGCGGCGTCGGCCTCGAACACCACTTGCGTGAGGCCGTAGCGGTCGCGGAGATCGACAAACACCTGGTTCCCGTAGGTACGGGTGATGAGCACCCAGCCGTTGAGGGTGACGGTCTGTCCGACGTGCTCGGTGCGGAGCTGTCCGCAGGTGTGTGTCCGCTGCCACTCAGCCATTGACTCTCTCCAAGGAAAGACCCCGACGCTCAGCAAGGGGTCAATATACGGAGGAGGCAATGCGGCGGGCGGTTCGCACGACCGGCCGGGGGAAGGCCGTCACTTCACGCCGGCGGCCTTAGCGGCCTCAGGGTCGATGAGCTTGAGCGCCGCGGCAGCGGCGCGCTGGTTGTCCTTGTTCGCGTCCTTGAGCGCAGTGACGAGTGCGGGAACGGCCTCTTTCGCGGCTGGTCCCATCCGACCGAGCCGGTTGATGGTCACTCCCCGGGTGTGGTGATCAACGGCTGTAATCGTGTGGAGCAACACGAACATCGCGGTCTTCGTTTCTCCGCTGATCTGCCAGTTCGCGTATGCGGCACCGATGCGGTTGAAGTCATCGCGTCCCTCAACGAGCGGCGTGAGGGCGGGGAGGGCGGCCTTCGCGTCGGGGCCAATCTGCCCGAGTGCCACGGCCGCGGCGTACTTGACATATGAAGGCTGGTCCTTCAAGAGGTCCGTGAGGGCGGGGACGGCGTCCTTGGCCGCCGGGCCGACCGCCCCGACAGCGAACGCCACCATTTCCCGTTCCTCCGGCGTGCTGGTCTTCAGCAACGGCACCAGCAGGGGGACGGCAGCCTTCGCGTCCGGGCCGATCTCCTTGATCGCCTTGGCCGCTTGGTACCGGGTTCTCGCGTCCGGGCTCTTGAGTTGCTCCAGCCACGCGCTCAGCTTAATGTTGTTGTACTGTGGCTCTTTCTTGTCCTGACCGGCACCCGTTGCGACCCCGACCAGGGTGAGAAGGGCGCACCAACCGGCCGTCCGCGTCATGGTTGCCTCCGGTTCTTGCGTATTCAGCTCAGTGTAGTCCCGTGCGGCCTTCCGGGCGAACGACCGCGGCCCACCCGGGGGAACGGGTGGGCCGCGTCGCGCCGGGGGGAGGCGGGCTCAGTCCTCGCGCTTCGCGTCGGCGATGCTCTTGATCTTCTCGCCGAGCAGGGCCAGGTCGAACGGCTTCTTGAAGATGTCGTTGAACCCGTACTGTGCGAGCTGCTCCGGGGCCGCCTCGTCCTCACTCGCCAGGCCCACGATCAGGGTCGTGGCGTACGCCTCGTCCTTCCGCAGGTTCGCGGTGATCTGGATCGACTCGGCCCGGCCCAGGCTCAGGTCCATGATGATCGTGTCCGGGTGGAAGCTCCCGGCCAGGATCCCCGCCTCGAACCCGCTGTTCGCGTACTCGAACTTGAAGTCGTCGGCCTCGGGGAGCAGGTCCTTGAGCCGGTCGTTGAACAGCTTCTCGGTGCCAATGAGGAGCACCTTGTGCCACTCCTCCTCTTCCAGTTCCCCCAGGGGCATCCCGTGCTCCTTGAGGAACCGGATGAGCTGCTCCCGCGGGATGCGGCGGTCCTGGCTCCCGGGGATCCGGTACCCCTTGAGCCGGCCCGAGTCGAACCACTTCGACACCGTGCGGGGGGCGACCTTGCAAATCTTGGCCACCTGACCGGTGGTGAACACCTTTTTCATCGCGAGTGACTCCGTTAGATCTCGCTCGACCCCGCGCCCCGCCCCGGCGGCTGCCGGCCATCCGTGGCGGGCGGCGTGTCTGCCCGTGGGGCTTCCTCGGGGCGAGGGGCTGAATCGGGCGCGGCGGGGCCGCGGACCGGCTCATGGGTTAAGGAACCTCAGCGCGAAGCCCTGAACCGGCGTAGCAAGCTGCCCTTCGGTCGACCCTTCAGCCGGGGAAGGCTGGCGGGTCAGGGGGGTCGGGTTGGGTCACCCGGTTCCGTAAGGGGCAGCTCCGACGCTAACTGTTTCGACCAGACCGACTGCCCGACTTTCACAAGACCTGCGAAAGTGGGGAGGTCGTCGGGTTCCAGCGTTCCGGCGGGGTCTGGGGCGTTTGGGCGGGCAGGGGGCGGGTTCCGGGGCACGGAACTCCACACGCTGCCCGCCGCGCCGGGCCTGTTCGCCGGTCCGGGGCACTCGCACTGTCAGTTCAAATGATCGTTCGGGATGGATGCGTAACTTGGGTGTGAACTCTTCGCCGTGACGTGCCTTCCGTGGCAGGGGGACCGGTCGGTCCGGTTGGTCCGGTTCTGACGGGTCCGCGTCGTATCATACGCGACCGGACAAGGGAAGAATTTACAATCCGCGCGGGTGGGAACTGGGGAGTTCGAGATGCTTGGTGAAGACCGCCATGCCGTCGCCGTCGGCGTAGAAGTCCGGGACCGACGCGGCGTGGGTGTACCCGTACTTGAGGTAGAACCTGCGAGTCGGCTCGTAGTGCGGGGTGGTGGACGTCTCGATGATGAGGAGCCGGCCCTCGTGCCCGCGGATATCGTCCTCCGCGAACGCCAGCATCTTCCCGCCCAGGCCGCGGCCCTGTTGCGAGGGATCGACCGCGATCCAGTACAGGTGCCACGACCGGTCGGTCATCGGGGTGGGGGCGTGGTAGACGTACCCGAGGAGGCGGCCGCCCTCGTCCCACGCGAACGCCCGGTGCCCGTCGGTCTCGTTGGCGGCGTGGTAGTCGTCGAGCACCTCGCGGAGCGCGTCGAGTTCGAGCGGCTTGAAGAACCCCGTGGCGGCGGTGAGCCGCACGAGCGCGTCGGTGTCGGCGGGCGTAACGGGTCGGATCATCGGGGCAATGTAAATGGAACAAGGTAAAATGTAAAAGCCGAAAACCCGAGTGCCGCGTGCGGAACTGCCTGCGATCCGGCCTGGTCGTTCTCTCGCTCCTGCTCCTTGGAGCGATTGCCTACGACCGCACCGTCAGCGTTCGCTGGGTCGGGAGCACCCGACTTACCGTTGAACTACGGGTCGCCAACGCCGAGACACAGCAGCCGATCGACAACGCGGAAATCCTTATATTCGCAGAGTCCAACCGAGGCCTCGAACCGGAGGACCAACCCGTCCGAATGCGGACCGACCGTGACGGGACAGTCCGACACGAGTGTCCGTCGGCGACCACCGCAGGCCAACAGAGCGGGCTGGGATTCACCGACACCCGGAGCGTTGCCCCGCGAGACTGGTTATTGTCGGTGCGGGCCGAAGGTTATGTAGGAATCGAGGACTTCACGCTCACCGGACAACGCCGCGGGACAGCAATGAGCACCGGAACCGGGCAGGCAAAATTGGTGGTCTTGATCCCTCTTCGGAAAGCGCAGCCGTGAGCGGTCAGGTGCGGAAGATGGAAGAGACCGGCGTGCGGAACCCCGGGAGGTCGGCCCCGCCGTGGAGTTCCTGCGTCGCGTTGAGCATCACGGGTTCGTGGCCGGGTCGGTGGACCGTCACCGTGCGGAAGTGACTGTCGAGCATCCACACCTGTGGCACGCCGACCGCCAGGTAGAGGTCGATCTTCTCCTGGTTGCTTTCGACGGTGTTCGACGGGGATAGGATTTCGACCGCGAGTGTTGGTACGGCGCGGATCATCGTCGATTCTTCGTCGGCCATGACCCTAGCGGAGATGTCGGGCGCGAGGTACACGAGGTCGATGCCGACCGTCAGGACGGGGTCTTCGCCCAGTCGAACTCCGGCCTCGCCCGAGTGAACCGAGCCACGCGGCTCGGGCTGCGTTTCGCACCACGCTTCGAGAAGGTACGAGATGCGGGTCTGAACGCGGGTGTGGTGCTTGTTGCGGGCGGTCACGGTGGCGCTCTCCGAGTCGCGGCCCTTCTCCACGATCTGACCACCCACGAGCCACCGCGTGATGCCGTCGTCCGGCATCGCGAGCAGGTCGGCCTCGGTGTACACCTTCTTCACGGGCGGGGGCGTTTCAACGGCGGTTGTCACGGCCGGTCCCTCCAAAAGTCTCGCAAGCATATCACGGCCGCTGCTGCTCGAACAGGTCCGACGTGTGGCACCAGAACGCGCCGCCGAGGCGGGCGACGGTCCTGAGCTTTCGCGGGTCGACGCCGCCCCTGCCGTCGAGAACTTCGTCTGCGACGTGCATCATCACGACCTCGCCGACGACGAGGTTCGCCGCGATCGGCCCGGTCCCGCACGGAACGATCTGCTTCACGACGCACTCCAGCGCCACGGGCGACTCCGCGATCCGCGGGGGCCTCACCTTCACGCTCGGCACCGTTGTCAGGCCGGCGAGCGAGACTTCGCTCTCGCTGGACGGAACCTCCTTCGACGTGAGGTTCACCTTCTCGGCGAGCGAAGCGACCGAGGCGTGAACGACGAACTCGCCGAGCCGTTCGAGGTTCAGGAGCGTGTCCTTCTTGGTGCCGTCGCGGCGCAGTGTCGGCGAGAACACGACGATCGGCGGGTTCGCACCGAAGGCGTTGAAGAAGCTGAACGGCGCGAGGTTCACCACGCCGGCGGGCGAAAGCGTCGTCACCCACGCGATGGGCCGCGGGGTGACGACCCCGACGACGTACTGGTACACCTCGGGCACGGGCGTCGTGGACGGGTCGATCTGCATGTGCGTTAGTCCAGCCAGCTCATCGGGTAGTTCGGGTCGTCGAGTTCCACCGCTTGCTTCGTCAGGAACAATGGGCGGAACGTGTCCACCATCACGGCCAGTTCGTCGGTGCGGGTCGCGTCGCGGCTGGCGACGATGGTGCCGGGGTGCGGGCCGTGCGGGATGCCGTGCGGGTGCAGGGTGAACGAGCCCTCCTCGACCCCGCGGCGGCTCCCGAACTTCCCGCGGACGTAGTACAGCACCTCGTCGCTCTCGACGTTGCTGTGGGCGTACGGCACCTTGATCGCATCGGGGTGCGTGTCGAGCATCCGCGGCGCGAACGTGCAGACCACGAACCCGCCATCGCTTTCGAACGTCTGGTGGATCGGCGGCGGCTGGTGGATCGTGCCGGTGATCGGCTCGAAGTCGTCGGCGTTGAACGTGAACGGGTACACGAACCCGTCCCAGCCGGTCACGTCGAACGGGTGGTTCGCGAGCGTGTACCGCGTGAGCCGCTCGCCGTCCTTGATGAGCACCGGAACGTCCTTCTCCTTGTCGATCACGAGCGGCCCGGACGGGCCGTGCAGGTCGCGCTCGCAGAACGGCGCGCCGAGCTTGAACTGGCCCTCGGGGTTCAGGTACCGCCGCGGGAAGTCGATCAACCCCGGCGACTCGATGACTAGCAAATCGGGCTGGCCCGCGGTGGTGTCGAAGGCGAGTTCGTAGGTCGTGCAGCGGGGGACGACGACGTAGTCGAACGGCTTAAACGGTAGCTCCCCGAAGTGCGTGAGGAGCTTCCCGCGGCCCCTGTGAACGAACACGATCTCGTCGGCGAGCGCGTTGCGGAACAACTCCTGCTGCGGCTGCGTCGGCCGGCACCGCCATATTGTCACGTCGTTGTTGGTGAACATCGGAACGCGGCCTGTGACCGGGTCGCCCGTCGCCGCCATGCCGCCGCTCTTGAGGTGGTGGTGCCGCAGCGCCCGCTGCTCGGACCGCTCGACCGCCCAGCTCCCCGCGGCCTCGACCTTGCGAACGCGGGTCGGGGGCCGAAGGTGATACGCGATCGAGTGCGCTCGGCTGAACCCGTGCGTGCTGATGACCTCTTCGTAGTAGATGCCCTCGCCCTTGTACCCCGGCTCGACGCGGTGGGCCGTGTGGCGCTTCTTCGGGACGCTGCCGACGGAGAGGTAGCGCGGCATGAAGTCACCCTTGGGGTTGAAGGCTCGCGGCGTGGCCCAGCACCCGCGGGCCGCCCTTGAGGAGCGAACACGTCGGCGTCCAACCGAGCCGCACCCGACGGGCGAGCAGTTCGTCGGCGCTCGGCTTGTGGTCCCAGACGGCGACCGCCGCCAGTTCCCCGAATCAAGACACGCCGAACGTGAGCCACCGCGAATCGGGCAGCGGCAGAAACAGGTCGTAACTGTACTCGTCCTGCTGAAGCAGGTCGATGCCCGCAAACGCGACCCCCGCACCCGGTGCCCACTTCAGGATCGCCTCGAGGTTCCGCAGCCCCGCGACTTGCGCGCCGAGGTGCGGGTCGGTCGCGGTCAGGTCGGCGAGTTGTTCGGCGTAGTTCACGAGGGGCGCTCCACGACGGTGTTTCGCAAGGTGCCGAGGCGCTCGATTTCAAGCTCGACCACGTCGCCGGACTTGAGCCACCCGCCGACCGCATCGGGCGTCAGTTCGAGGATGCAGCCGGTGCCGACCGTGCCAGAGCCGATGACGTCGCCGGGGCGCAGCTCGGTGTCCCGGCTCGCGTGCGCGAGAATCTGCGGCCAAGTCCAGTACATGCTGCCGGCGCTGCCGCGGGAGTACGTCTTCCCGTTGACCATCGCCGTCATTTCGAGGTGAAGCCGGCCGCTACGGTACTGGTCACGCAACTCGTGGTACGGCACGAGGGCCGGCCCGAGCGAGGTGGCGAAGTCCTTGCTCTTGCTCGGCCCCAGGCCGACTGCCATCTCGGCGCGCTGGATGTCCCGGGCCGACCAGTCGTTCATGATGGTGAACCCGGCGAGGCACTCCATCGCGGAGTCGTCGGCCGGGAGGTCGCGCGCCGCGGTGCCGACGACGCACGCGAGTTCGAGTTCGTAGTCGAGTGCTTCGCTGCCGTGCGGAGCCCAAACCGAGTCGCCGTCGCCGATGATGGCGACCGGGTTCGAGAAGTAGAACACCGGTACCTGGTACCACTGCGGCACCATGTCGAGCCCGCGGTGCCCCCGGCACGTCCTGACGTGCTGCTCGAACGCATAGAAGTCACGCAGGCTCGCGACGGGGAACGGTGCGGGCATAATTCACACTTACTCACCGCAGAGAACGCGGAGGACGCGGAGAAATCCGACAACGGTCCATTGCCTTAAAGTCTTTTTCCTCTGCGTCCTCCGCGTTCTCTGCGGTGAATCCTTCTCACAGGGTGCCGCGGATCTCTTGCTCGCGCTCGATCGCCTCGAAGAGCGCCTTGAAGTTGCCCTTGCCGAAGCTCTTGCTCCCGCGGCGCTGGATCACCTCGAAGAACAGCGTCGGGCGGTCGGCGACGGGCTTGGTGAAGATCTGGAGCATGTACCCCTCGTCGTCCTTGTCCACGAGGATGCCGAGGTCGGCCAGTTCGTCGATGTCCTCCTTGATGGTGCCGACGCGCTCAAGGAGCGTGTCGTAGTACGCCTTCGGCACGCGGAGGAACGACACGTCGTTCGCCCGCATCGCCCGCACCGTCTTCACGATGTCGCCGGTGATGAGCGCGATGTGCTGCACCCCGGGGCCGCCGTAGAACTGGAGGTACTCGTCGATCTGGCTGCGGCGCTTGGCCTTTGCCGGCTCGTTGATCGGGAACTTGACCCGCCCCGTGCCGTTCTGAACCACCTTCGACATGAGCGCCGAGTACTCGGTCGAGATGTCCTTGTCGTCGAACGAGACGAGCTGCGAGAAGCCGAGCACCTTGCGATAGAACTCGACCCACTCGTTCATCTTCCCCTCTTCGACGTTCCCGACGATGTGGTCGATCGCCGCCAGCCCGACGGGCCGGGCGGTGCCCGGGTGGTACCGCTCCGGGTCGATGGGGCGGTAGCCGGGGGCGAACGCTCCGCGGTAGCGGTCGCGGTTCACGAACGTGTGCGTCGTGTCGCCGTAGGCGAGGATCGTCGCGCACTCGAACACGCCGTGCTCGTCCTCGCGGGCCTCGGGCGCGCTTACGGGGGTCGCCCCCCGTCTCACGGCCTCTTCGAAGCACCCGCGGACGTCCTGAACGTCGAGCGCGATGTCCATGACGCCGTCGCCGTGCGTTACGAGCCGCTGGCTCTCGGGGTGCTCCTTCGAGAGCGGCGAGGTCAACACGAACGTGATGTCGCCCTGCCGCAGCACGTACCCGGCCTCGTGCTTCACCTTGGTCTCGAGGCCCGCGTACGCGATCACGTCGAACCCGAAGGCGTTCCGGTAGAAGAACGCGCTCTGGCGGGCGTTGCCCACGAAGAACCGGACGTGGTCGATCTTGCGGAGCGGAATGTCTTGCATCGGAGGTACTCGTTCAACGTCTCACGTTCAAAACAAGACGGCAGACGATCTGAGATGGGAAGCGATTCGACGCGAAACGAGAAACTACAGCACCGGAATCCCGAACCGCCGCACCAGCGCCTCCAACTCGCGGCGCAGGAACGGCAGAGACGGCGCGATGAAGAAGTCCTTCTGCATCTGCGACGGGTCGTAGTCCGTGGCAATTACGGTGTCGGTCACGAACGGCCGCCGGGTCGCGTCCTTCGAGAACAGCGAGTGCGGGATCTCGCCCGTGCTCGACAGGATACCGGCCCCGAACACCTTCGTTTCACCCGCCTCCTCAATGAGTCCGAACTCGATGCTGAACCAACTGAACCGCTTCAGCGCGAGCACCTGCTCGCCGCGGGGCGTCGTGGCGGCCGCCTTGCCGATCAGGGTGAGGAGTTCGGCGTAGTCCTGGTTCATCAGCGGGGGGACGTGGCCGAGGCAGTCGTGAATCATGTCCGGTTCGGGCGTGAACTCGGGGTGCGACCCGTGCCGGATGAACTGCGTGACCGGGAACCCGCGGGCGGCGATGTACTCGTAGAAGGTCCGGTAGGGCAGGGCACCTTCCGCGGGAACGAGGTGGATGTTCGTCTCGCGCTCGAGCCGCTCGCTGATCGTGCGGAGTTGCGGGATTTCCGTTTCGTTGATCGCGAGGTCGTGCTTCGCCTTCAGATAGATCGAGCAGGCGTACCTGTCGTGCAACTCGTGGAGCTTCGGGCTCACTTCCCGCCAGATCCGGGTCTCTTCCGGCGTGTAGTCCACGGTCGGGGGGCCGAGGCGCTCCAGGCGGTGCCTGCGGCACAGGGAGAACAGCTCCTTGCGCCTCGCGACGTACCCCGCGTCGCCAAGCCCGGGGTGCCCGGGCTCCAGCTCGAGTTCGGTCGCGTCCGGCGGCACCACCATCGCGTTCGCGTCGATCGCCGCCCCGTACTCGACCAGCGTGCCCGGTTCCTTCATGTTCGCCGACTCCCGGTGGGTGGGGCGGAGGCTCCGACTATTCTATCCCGTGGCGGCCGGACAAGTGTTGGTGCCGCGTAACGACCCGGACCAGACACCGGGCCACGGGGAGGGGTAAAATGCGTGCCGCGTACTTTGAGACGACCGGGGCTCCGGATGTTATCACCGTGGGCGAGGTTCCGACGCCCGACCCGAAGGCCGGGGAGGTCCGGGTGAAGGTGCTGGCCGCGTCGATCAACCCGATCGACACCTACATCCGCAGCGGGGCCGCGCCGATGCCGCTGCCGAAGCCCGCGATCACCGGGACCGACTTCGCCGGGGTCGTGGACGCGGTCGGGTCGGGCGCGAGCCGGTTCAAGGTCGGGGAACGCGTGTGGGGCTCGAACCAGGGGCTCCTCGGCCGGCAGGGGACCTGCGCCGAGTTCGTGTGTGTGGAAGAGAAGTGGGCGTACCCGACCCCCGACGGTGTTTCGGACGAGCAGGCGGCGGCTCTTGCGCTCGTGGGGATCACCGCCCACCTCGGCCTGTTCCAGCGTGCGAACCTCAAGTCCGGCGAGACGGTCTTCGTCAACGGCGGAACGGGCGGGGTCGGGTCGATGGTCGTTCAGATGGCGAAGGCGGTCGGTTCGCGGGTCGTCACCAGCGCCGGGAGCGATGAAAAAGGGATGATGGCGCGTGAACTCGGGGCCGATGCGGTCGTCAATTACAAGGCGGAGGACTTTGCGGCCCGGGTGAAAGAGGCAGCCGGCGCGTCGGGTATCAACGTGTGGTTCGAGACGCAGCCGCCCACCGACCTCGACCGGACAGTGGACCTGGTGGCCCCGCGCGGCCGCGTGGTGGTGATGGCCGGTCGGGCTGCCCGGCCGGTCTTCCCGAACGGCCCTTTCTATGTGAAGGGGCTGTCGCTCTTCGGCTTCGCCATGTTCAACATGCCGGCCGACGAGCAGCGCGCCTGCGCCGACGACATGAACCGCTGGGCGGCTGCCGGAAGGTTGAAGGCGCTGATCGGCAAGACGTTCCCGCTCTCCCAGACCGCCGCGGCGCACACCCTTCAGGAAGACAACACTGGGCGCAAGGCGGGGACGCTCACCGGAAAGATCGTCATTTTGCCGGCAGCGTGACAGACGCCGCGGTAGAATCGAGCAAAGTCCCGGTTCCTGCCCACGGGGTGCGAATGTTCGCTCGTCTACTGAGCTTGCTCGGCCTCGCGCTCGCGGTTTCTGGCCTCAACGCCGACCCGGGAGTGCGGGTCGTCGTCGCGCAGTCGAGTTCGCCCGCGGGGGCGTTCTCTGCCCGCCCCGCGAACGGCACCGTGTTCCAGGCTCTCCCCGACAAGGCCGAGGTGTCGTCGGGCGACCTGCTCGTGAGCCTGCCCGGCGCGACCCTCACTTCGAAGAACGGGGCGGTCGCGGTTCGCACCCTGGCCGACTTCGACGCGCGCTCTCCGCTCCCGGTCCTCGACACCGGGTACTGGCTCGCGAGCCCCGCGGAGAAGGACGTCGACCTCGAACTCGTGCTCGACCGCGGGCGGATCAACATCACGAACGTGAAGCCGGACGGCGCGGCGACCGTCCGCGTCCGGTTCTGGGACCAGAACTGGAAGGTCGTGCTCGACGCCCCCAAGACTCAGGTGACGCTCGAACTCAGTGGCCGCTGGACGGCGGGAACGCGGTTCCGCCCCGCGGACCCGAACGCCGACGCGACAAAGACCCCCGCGCCGGTTGCGACTGCGCTGTTCCTCGTTCTCACCGGCTCGGCGTCGGTCGATCGCGGCGGGGTAACCGTGGCGATGCGAGCCCCGCCGGGGCCGGCCGAACTGCGCTGGAACAGCCTCACCGGAACCGTCCCGCAGCCGCAGCGGCTCGACAAGATCCCGCCGTGGGCCGACCCCGAAGCCGCGCTCTCGGCCGACGGGCAGAAGGTCGCCGGGGCCTGCGAGCGGTTCCGCAACAGCCGGGCCGGGGACGGGGCCGCGGCCTTCGACACCTATCTGACCTCGACCGAACCCGCCAATCAACGGGTCGCGCTCCTGGCCCTGTGCGGCCTCGACGACCTGGATCGCCTCGAAAAGAGCCTCGCGACCGCGAAGACCCAGGAACAATGGGACTTCGGCGTGACGGTCCTGCGGCACTGGCTCGGCCGCGCCCGCGGGCACGACCAGCAACTGTACCAACACCTCACCGCCCGCGGCGGTTATACTGAGGGCCAGGCCCGGATCGTCCTCCAGTTGCTCCTTGGGTTCGCGCCCGACGACCTGGCGCAGCCCGAGACGTTCGAGGTGCTGATCGATTACCTGGGGAGCCCGAAGCCGGCCGTCCGGAGCCTCGCGGCCTGGCACCTCGTCCGCCTCGCCCCGCAGGGGAAGGCGCTGGCGTACAAGCCGACCGCGACCGAGGCCGAGGCGCGACAGTACCAGCAGGAGTGGAAGAAGATCATCCCCCCGGGCCAACTCCCGGGGGTGGTCAAGAAGCCCTGATTCGTGAGGACCAGAGGTCAGAACGTCAGAGGAGCAGAGGCCAGAGAAACGAACGAGACCATTTCGACTTCTGACCGTTTGTCCTCTGGAGTTCTGCCCTCTGGTCCTTACCCCGTGCGGCGGAGCCAATCGGATCCTTCAACCGAGGAATCCAGCATGTACCGGATCGCCTTCTGCGGGCTCGCCGTGGCCCTGACCCCCGCCGTCACACTGGCGCAGTTCGTCGCCCCCGGCTTCATCCCGGCGAACCCCGCCCCGAACAGCCCGTTCGGCCCGCTTACCCCGTACCGGAACACGCCGTACCTCGGGGTCAACACGCGGTCGATCTACGGGAACATCACCATCGGGCAGCCGATCCCGTTCAACAACCCGCTGAACCGGATCACGAACGCGCCGTTCTACAACTGGACGGCCCCGCCCCAGTACGCGGCGCCGCCGCTCGTGCCCTGGGCCGCGGGCTCCACCGCGAACCGCGTCAGTAACGGGTACATGTCGGGCGGGGCGTCGAACACCAACGTCCTGCTACACGCCCAGCGCGAGATGGACCGGGCGCAGCGGGACGCCGGTACCCGTGCGCGGGCCGGTGCGGTCGCCGCGAAGAACGCCATCGACGAGGAGTGGAACTACGAGAAGGGTGCGGTCCCCCTGCCCGGGGGGTTCAAGGGGGTTACGGACCGGCCCGACGAACTCGTCCGGGCCCTTGGCGTCACCGACGAGTACGAACTCGTCTCCGGCCAGGCGCTGAACCAGATCCTCGCCGCCGTCGTCGCCGCCGAGGGGAAGGGGGCCAAGGGGCCGTCGGCGTTCCTGACGCCGCAACTCATCTCGGAGGTGCGGTTCGCCGGCCCGCCCGCGGCCGACGCGGTCAACTTCCTCATCACCGGCGCGAGGCTCAACTTCCCCGCGGCGTTCGATGACCCCCGGCTCAAGGAGGCCCGCGAGGAACTCGACCGCGACTTCGCCGCCGTCGCGGCTGTGCTGCGGGACGGGAAGTTGCCCGAGCAAGGGAGGGTCATGCAGTTCGGACTGGCGGTCCAGCGGGTCGGGGACCTGGCCGGTCCCGTGATCCGGGAGCTACCGTTCGACGACGCGGTCGCCGCGCGGCGGTTCCTGAACCGGCTCGAAGTCGCCCTGACCGCGTTCAAGGCACCGAACTCGTTCCTGATGTTCAACCCGGCGTGGACGTCCGAGGGCGGCAGCATCGGGGAGCTGGTCCGGCACATGGCCAAATTTAAGCTCCAGTTCGGCCCGGTGCCCGCCGACTCCAGCGAGTCGTACGCCGCGCTCCACAAGGGGCTGTCCACGTACCTGTTCGTCCTCACGCAACCGAAGAAGTAACGGCAGGGCCGCCGCGGACCGGGGCACCCGCCCCGGTCCCGCCCGCTCCACTTCGCACTTTCCCGACATCCCCCGCCCGCCCCACCCTCTGCGGATGGGGCTTGGTCGTTTTGCCTTCCGGGGTTATAACTGTCCCCGAGAGACCCCGACCGACCGTTCGGCCGGGCATCGGATGCCCCACGTAGACAAAGGGATGCGGTATGAAGAGGGCCTTGATTACCGGCGTGACGGGCCAGGACGGGAGCTACCTCTCCGAACTCCTCCTTTCCAAGGGGTACGAGGTCCACGGGGTCGTTCGCCGGGCCAGCACGGAGAACTTCGAGCGGATCTCGCACCTGTCGGGCAAGATCCAACTGCACCAGGCCGACCTCCTCGACCAGCTCTCGATCATCGACGTCATCAAGGAGACGAAGCCCGACGAGGTGTACAACCTCGCGGCCATGAGCTTCGTGCCGACGAGCTGGAAGCAACCGATGCTGACCGGCCAGTTCACCGCCCTCGGCGTGACGCAAGTCCTGGAGGCCGTCAAGCTCCTGGGCCGCGACACGATCAAGTTCTACCAGGCGTCGTCGAGCGAGATGTTCGGCAAGGTGCAGGAGGTGCCGCAGACGGAGACCACGCCGTTCTACCCGCGGAGCCCGTACGGCGTCGCCAAGGTGTACGGCCACTGGATCACGGTGAACTACCGCGAGAGCTACGACATGTACTGCTGTAGCGGGATCCTGTTCAACCACGAGAGCCCCCGCCGCGGCCGCGAGTTCGTCACCCGCAAGGTGACCGACGGGGTCGCCCGCATCAAGCTCGGCCTGTCGAAGTCGCTCAAGCTCGGGAACCTCGACTCGAAGCGGGACTGGGGCTTCGCCGGCGACTACGTCCGGGCAATGTGGCTCATGCTCCAGCAGGACAAGCCCGACGACTACGTCGTCGCGACCGGCGAGACGCACACGGTCAAGCGGCTCGTCGAGCTGGCGTTCGGGGCGGTCGGGCTCGACTGGAACAAGTACGTCGAGATCGACCAGTCGCTCGTGCGCCCGGCCGAGGTGGACCTGCTCATCGGCGACCCGGCGAAGGCGAAGGAGAAGCTCGGGTGGAAGCCCGACGTCTCGTTCGAGCACCTGGTCGAGATGATGGTCAAGGCCGACCTCGCGCGGCTCCAGGGCCAGAACACCCCCGACTTCAAGGCCAAGGGAATCTAAGGAAACCGGGGTGCGGACAGCGGCGGTGAAACCCGTGCGGCACCCCGCGTTCCGCACCCCGCGCTCCGAACTGCTGTCATGAGAATCCTGATCACCGGGATCACCGGGTTCGTCGGAGGGCACCTGGTCGAGGCCCTGGTGCCGCTCGGCCACGCCCTGTTCGGCCTGGGCCGCGGCAGCGCCTGGCCCGCGCCGCTCGCGCACCTCGCCGGCCGGGTCGAGCTCCACGCCGGCGACGTGGCGGACGCGGACCGGGTCGAGGCGGTGCTCAAGCTCACCCGCCCCGACTGGCTGGTCCACCTCGCCGGGTACGCCAACCCGGGCCGCTCGTTCCTGGAACAAGACGCGTGCTGGCGGGACAACCTGACCGCCACCCGCGTCCTCTACGACGCCGTGGTCCGCACCGGGCTGCGGCCCCGCGTCCTGTTCGTCTCGACCGGGCTGATCTACGGCGAGCCGGACGAGGGCCGGGCGACGTGCGACGAGCGCACCACGATCAAGCCGGCCACGCCCTACGCCGCGAGCAAGGCGGCCGCCGACGTTCTGAGCTACCAGTACACCCGCAGCCCCGGGCTCGACATCGTCCGGGTCCGGCTGTTCAACCAGATCGGCCCGCGGCAGAGTGCGGACTACGCCGTCGCGAACTTCGCGCGCCAGATCGCCGCGGCCGAGGCCGGGACGCAGCCGCCGGTGATCGAGACGGGCGACCTGAGCGCCCACCGCGACATCACCGACGTCCGCGACATGGTCGCCGCGTTCCCCCCGCTGCTGGAGCGCGGCCGGGCGGGCGAGGCGTACAACGCGGGCCGCGGCGAGACGTACAGCATCCGCGACCTCCTCGACAAGATGATCGCCCTGGCCCACGTGAAGGTCGAGGTGCGGCAGAAGCCCGAGCCCGAGCGCCGGGCCGACACCGCGGTCACCCGGGCCGACGCCCGCAAGCTCCGCGACACGACCGGGTGGGTGCCGCGCATCTCCCTGGAACAGACCCTGGCCGACACGCTCGACGACTGGCGGAAGGCGACCGGCACCCGGCCGGCGTGAAGCACCAGCGGCATCGCTCGCACTGCGGAGGACGCGAATGAAGGTGGCTGTGATCGGCACCGGGTACGTCGGGCTCGTGACGGGCACCTGTCTCGCGGAGAGCGGCAACGACGTCGCGTGCGTGGACAACAACGCGGCCAAGGTCCAGGTCCTCAACGACAACCGCATCCCGATCTACGAGCCGGGGTTGCTCGAACTGGTGCAGCGGAACAAGCGGGAGGGGCGGCTCTCGTTCACGACCGACCTGGCGACCGCGGTCCGCGCCGCCCGGCTCATCTTCATCGCCGTCGGCACGCCGCAGTCCGAGGAGGGCGACGCCGACCTGACCGCGGTGTTCGCCGTCGCCGACGCGATCGGCGATGCGCTGAAGTCCCTGCCCCCGGGCAAGCCCGGGGACCGCGTCGTCATCACGAAGAGCACGGTTCCCGTCGGCACGAACGCGGCCGTCGCGGCCCGCCTCGCCGCGAAGGGGTGCGGCCACGTCGACGTCGCGAGCAACCCGGAGTTCCTCAAGGAAGGGGCGGCGATCGAGGACTTCATGAAGCCGGACCGCGTGGTCGTCGGCGTGCGGGGCCCCGAGGTCGGCGAGGTGCTCCGCGAGTTGTACGCCCCGTTCCTGCGGACCGAGCGGCCGTTCCTGACGATGACGCCCGAGTCGGCCGAGATGACCAAGTACGCCGCGAACGCGATGCTCGCCACGAAGATCAGCTTCATCAACGAGATGGCGAACCTGTGCGACCGGCTCGGGGCCGACATCAACGACGTCCGCAAGGGCATCGGCCACGACCAGCGGATCGGGTTCCAGTTCCTGTTCCCCGGCCCCGGGTACGGCGGGTCGTGCTTCCCGAAGGACGTCGAGGCGATCGTCGCGATGGGCCGCCGCACCGGCTTGCCGCTCCGGCTGATGCAGGCCGTTGACGCGGTGAACGACGCCCAGAAGGAGGTGCTGTTCCAGAAGGTCTGGGGGCACTTCTCCGGCCAACTCGCCGGGAAGACGCTGGCCCTGTGGGGGCTCGCCTTCAAGCCGCGGACCGACGACGTCCGCGAGGCCCCGGCCCTCACCCTCGTGAACGCGCTGCTCGCGGCGGGTGCGAGCGTCCGGGTCCACGACCCCGAGGCGATGGGGAACATCCGCGCGATCTACGGCGACAAGCTGCACTACGCGGACCGCCCCTACGGCGCGCTCGAGGGGGCCGACGGGCTCGTGATCGTCACCGAGTGGCAGGAGTTCCGGAACCCGGACTTCGAGGTGATCCGCCGGCTGCTCAAGGACCGGGTGATCTTCGACGGGCGGAACATCTACGAGCCGAGGAATATGGCGGCGCTCGGGTTCACCTACTACGGCATCGGCCGCGGCTCGAAGTAGGCGACTCGCTCCTCGCGTCGCGCCCCGGCGCAACGGGTGGGATACCGGATTGCGTAGATCAGTTGCCTTTGGTGGGGCAAGGCATTCGTGCCTGCCTCCAACCGCCTCCTGAGGCAGGCACGAATGCCTTGCCCCACCAAAGG